>JAKLIJ010000002.1 GCA_022709665.1 Bacteroidota bacterium | reverse complement strand
ACAACTGCCAGGAACACATTCACTTTAAGTATACTTCCGTTAATATCCTTTTCTTCCTGCAACAGATCTTCCTGAGTCCGTCCTTCAAAAATGAGATTTGAAGAGAGGTTTTTCCATTTACGTTCCAGTGATTCAAGCACAGCAGGAATATCCTCTTTATTTGTTCTTACTGTCAGATAATTATATTGATCAGGATTTGCTAATCTGAGAATTGTCGGCTCTATTTCCTCCCAAACTCCTGAATTGAAGAAATCATCAACCATTCCTATTACGTTGAGGGTAATAGTATCATAAAGTGTGATCTTTTTCCCTACAGGGTCTGTCCATCCGAAATCCCCGGCAAGCTTCTGATTGATTATCACCGAATTATTGGTTCTGTCGGCTGATTCGCGTTCCTTCTCAAATAATCTTCCTGCTTCCAGACGCAATCCCATTGTCTGTGCATACCCGGGACCTATATCAAGCACGTCGACTTCAACCTGTTTCTGATCTTCCTTTACCGGTCTTCTGTAATATCCCCAGCCGATATGATTTCCTGTACCATCTGCCGCGAGGACTTTAGGATCGGAAAGCACTTCATTTTTATAATTCTCAAACAGATCCGGTGTAAGGGGAACCATTATTATCTTGTCCCTGTCATAACCAAGGTCGAGAGTTCTCTGATATTCAGCATTTTTGGAAAAAGAAATTCCCATTATCAAAGCTGCGACAGATATTGCGAATTGCATTGTCAGAAGAAGTGCTGATAACTTCCCGGATGGTCTGAATTGCGATGAACCTTTCAGTACCTGCACAGGGCTGAAAGAACTTACATACATTGCAGGGTACACGCCGGCTATAAAGCCTGTGAGAACCAGCAGAAGGAAAAGGAATACCCAGAAAAACAGATATTTGCTGAAAGTCAGTTCTATAGACATGTAAGCCCAGAGACTGCTGTAGGCAGGAACGAGAAACGCTGCCAGAGCTATTCCGACTAACATGGCAATCAAACAGATAATAAGTGTTTCGAACATGAACTGTGTCACAAGCTGACTTCTGACTCCTCCGAATGTCTTTCTCAGTCCTATTTCTTTTGTCCTCCTGCTGAATATGGCTATGGAAGTATTGGCGAAATTGAAGCAGGCAATCAGAAGAATAAAGATCGCCATTATGGGAGGTGCGTTCAGGGCTGCAGGGTGTAATCCGGGAAAAAGGCCTGATGACCAGATGGTACGGGTGTTCTCCCCGACTTCATCCAAAGGGATAATTGAAAATCTGTTAATTTTGAAATCTTCCCGTGCCCTGTTCTGCACAGGAATATAGTTTCTGAGATTAGCATTTACGGATGAAAGCATCGATTTGTCAGGAACCTGAATAAAAACCGCAGTTGTAAACGCTTTCCAGTCTGAATCACTGGTCTCCCGCATCTGCAGAAAATTATTGTAATTTACCAGGATATCTATCCTGAAGCTTGAATTGTCAGGGAAGTCTTTGAAAACACCGGCTACAGTAAAGGAGAACTCGCTATTCCTGTCATTAACGATTGTAATTGCTTTGCCAACTGCATAATCCTTACCAAAGAGAGTCTTCGCCATTGTCTCGTTCAATAGTACATTCCCTGTTTCGGCAAGGGAACCTGAGTTACCATGAATCAGGGGTAAAGTAAATATTTCCGTGAATTCCGGATCAGCGTAAATTACCATTGCAGGAAAAATATTGTCCCCAATCTTAACAGGAGATCTTGATCGCTGCACTCTCGCGGATCTCAGAACGCCGGGGATATCATTTTTTATCTGAAGGCCGAGGGTTGATGGCACAGTTCCGTATTCCTGCTCTCTTCCTTCCATATCCCTGAAGCTTGTTATGCGGTATATCTGGTCGAAGTTCTCATGTGTTCTGTCAAACTCATGGCTGAACATATGGTTGAAGAATGCAACAATGCAGACTGAAAGGGCTATCCCAAGTCCAAGGATATTAATCAGTGTAAAGACTTTATTCTTCCACAGGTTCCTGAAAGTAACCAGGAGATAATTTCTGAACATAAATCATGGGTTATTCGTATTTCAGCGACTGGGCAGGATTTATCCTCGCTGCCCTGAGGATCCGGTAACTGATTGTAGCTATAGCAACGGTCAGTGCAATAGCCAGTCCGGCGAGGAAACTGAAAGCTCCTGCATTGATCCTGTAATGGAAATTCTCCAGCCAGTTTTCCACTATGAAATACACTAGGGGCCATGCTATCAGGGCAGAAATGGACACCAGCAGTATGATCTCCCTTGAGATCACAAAATAAATACCCTGGACCGACGATCCCATTGCTTTTCTTATCCCGATCTCCTTCGTCCGCTGTTCAACCGTGAAGGAAGTTAATCCGAATAATCCAAGGGCTGCGATCAGAATTGCCAGGGCGGAGAAAATGACCGCCAGCTGTGCATTCTGCTTTTCCTGCAGGTACATTTGCTCAAAATCCTCATCAACAAAATAATACTGCAATGGATCATTCGAGGTAAATTCCTTCCATCTTTTTTCTATCTCACTGATTGTCTGGCTGTAGTTCTGTGCAGAAAGCCTTACGCTCACATATCCCCAGTAATTGGATTCCCCCTTGCTGAGGAAGATGTGGGGTTGAATAGGATTCCTGAGCGATTCAAAATTGAAATTTTTCACTATTCCGATGACCTGGAGATACTGGAATTTTCCGGAATCCTGAGGAAGCATTAACCTGGTACTTGAAATATCTGTTATGCCAAAGTTAGTTGCAGCGCTCTCATTAATGATACATGCATCCTTGTCGGATGTGAACGACCGGTCAAAATCACGGCCCGACACTATTGTCATTTCATATGTATCAATGAAGTCGGGATCGACCCAGCTTGACTGCAGAAGGTATGATTCATCCTTTCTTCCTTCGATTCCATATCCGTTCAGATTGTTGTTGCGTCCCGGCACAGCAGTTGAACTGGCAATCTCAATAACCCCGGGCAATTCCTTCACGGCTTCCTTGAATGATTCCACCCTGTTTTGAAGGTTATGCGCCATATTTATCACAAGCAGCTGTTCCTTGTTGAAGCCGACATCCTTGTTCAGCATGAAGAATATCTGCCTGTACATTACTAGCGTCCCGGTAATAAGCAGTATTGAGATTGCAAACTGGAATACAACAAGCACCCTTCTTATCCGTCCGTTTCGCACGCTTCCCTTCACGCTTCCCTTGAGAACCTCCGAAGGATTGAATGAAGAGAGGAAGAAGGCAGGATAGCTTCCTGCAAAAATTCCTACAATCAGCGTAAAGACAAGCAGAACCGGGATTTTATACCAGGTGTCGAAGAGAGAAAGGCTGAGGTCTGCCCCGAGCAGGTTATTAAAATAAGGAAGTGTTACCCTTATAATCACAAGAGCGACCAGTAATGAAACGAATGAAATAATAAATGACTCTGTAAGAAACTGCGAGATCAGCATTCCCCTGGTAGAACCGGATACCTTCTTTATTCCCACTTCTCTTGCTCTCCTGGTTGCCTGGGCAGTAGCAAGATTCATGAAGTTTATTGCAGCTATGACTATAATAAGGAGTGAAATGCTTCCGAATATCCAGAGATATTTCGGATCGCTTGCCGCCTTGAATTCCTGCTGTATTGACGGATCCAGATGAATATCCTGAAGGTTCTGAAGGAAAAACCTGTAGGTATTACCCTGGGCCAGGAAATCCCCGATTGACACACCCATAAAGCGCTGTAATTCAGGACCTACATATTTCTCAAGCAAAGCCGGTATTTTGGCATCAACATTTTCAAAGCTTGTGTTGGGTTTTAAAAGCAGGTAGGTGCTGAAACTGTTGCTCATCCATACCGGGTTCTGCGATCGCGGGTTTGTCATGAAGGAAGTAAGGATACTTGCCTCGAAATGCGAATTTGCCGGCACGTCGGCCATCACACCAGAGATTATGTAACGGGCGGTGTCATCGCCTATCTTGATTGCTTTATCAATCGGATTTGCGTCGCCGAAGATTTTCCGGGCTGTCGATTCGGACAATACTGCCCGCCTTGGAGCATTAAGAACATTTTTGGGATCTCCCTTGAGCAGCGGAATTGAAAAGAAATTGAAAAAAGCCGAATCGGATTCTACTATATGATCATCGACAAATGAGACATCATTGTATTCAACCACAGTCGGCCCCCGGCCCGACATCCTGAGATAATCCTCCACTTCAGGGAATTCCCTGAGCATTGTTGGTCCGATCGGGGCGCAGGTAAAAGCGCCGATGAATTCCTGCCCGCCCAGCTTTCCGTTCAGAACAAGCCTGAAGATCCGGTCCTTTTTTTCGTTAAACTTATCGTAGCCTGCTTCATTAATGACATAAACAGCAATCAGAAGACTGCAGGCAATCCCTATTGACAGTCCCAGGATATTAATTGCAATATAGGATCTTTGCCTTCTGAACAATCGTAAACTGTGGGCGATGAGGTTTTTCAACATATACGAATGGGTTTTATTTAGATTAAGTTGCTCGTTGCGGGTTGCTGGTAAGGCGGCGTGCGGCATGCGGCATGCGGTATGAATTTTTATCTAAGGACGATTTTGCAGCCAAACTGTTGCATCCGGGAAAAAATAAAGTCTTTTGATAAAAAAAAGTAACGTTTTGAGTCCATTAAGCATTTTTATCTAAAATCAGGATATGAGATCTCATAAACGATAAAAATAGTTTACCTTTAGATGTAGAAGTTCAACCCAAAACACACCATGTTCAGAAATCTGCTTAAAACCTCGGTAAGGTATATCCGCAAGCATGCCGGATACAGCCTATTGAATGTGCTCGGACTGACTCTTGGAATCACGAGTGCACTATTTCTCATTATTTATGTATCGGATGAGTTGAGTTATGACCGGTATCACGAAAAGGCCGAAAGGATTTTCAGGGTATCCTCCAGCTTTACCGAGACTGATGATCAGTTCACCTGGAATGTTGCCCAGATCCCTTTCGGACCCCAGGTTGCCCAGGACTATCCCGAAGTGCAGTCATTCGCCCGGTTCATTCCGATGCAAAGGGCTTTGTACAAGTATGAAGATAAAGAGTATAATGAAGAACGGTTTTACTATGCCGATTCAACAGTCTTCGATATATTTACCTATAAGGTCATTAAGGGTGAAGTGAAATCGGCTGTGAGGGATCCGAAAAAGATAGTACTCACAGAAACTGCTGCCGCCAGGTATTTCGGAGATACAGATCCCATTGGAAAGGTGCTCACTGAAGGAACAAACACATTTGAAGTAACGGGTGTGATAGAGGATGTGCCCTCAAATTCACATTTCCGTTTTGATGCGCTGGCTGCAAGGAACAACCTTCCGAAAGAGATTGGTAACTGGGGTAACTTCGGAGTCTTTACATATCTTTTATTGCCTGAAGGGCTTGACGTAAAAGCTTTCGAGACAAAAATCCATGGTATGTACGAAACCCACATGAAGTCAATTTTCGGGCCCTTGAACATAAACATTGAGTACATACTTGAACCAATAATAAAAATCCACCTTTATTCAACCAATGCAGGTGAACCCGAACCAACTGGAAGCATAACATACGTTTACATATTTGCGATAGTTGCTGTTTTCCTGCTGCTTATTGCCGCGACGAACTATATGAACCTGGCCACTGCCAGGTCCACGCGGCGCGCCAGGGAAGTCGGTCTGCGGAAAGTTGTCGGATCAAGGCGGTCGCTTTTGATATTGCAATTCCTGTCCGAATCAGTACTGCTTACAGTTATTTCATTGATAATAAGCATTGTACTGCTTGTTATCCTGTTGCCCAGGTTCAACACCCTTGCGGGCAAGTCATTTGACATCGGTATTCTGACCAGTCCGGTTGTTCTGATATCCGTATTAATGGTAATAATAGTTGCCGGCATCATCGGCGGCAGCTATCCTGCCTTTGTACTTTCAAGATTCAGTCCGGGCACGGTTCTTAAAGGGGAGGTGACTCAGGGATCAGCGGGGGCTCTCTTCCGTAAGATACTTGTTGTTTTTCAATTCGTTATCTCTGTCGCCATGATAGTCTGCACTATGGTAGTGTTCAGGCAATTGAATTTCCTTAAGGAAAAAGACCAGGGATTCAACCAGGAGAATATTCTGTCGCTTCAGCTCAACAATCAGCAGATGATCCGCAAGTATCCGGTTCTGAAACAGCTGCTTCTGAAGAATGAGGACATAAAATACGTTACATCAACCAATACCGCAATAGGTGAAGGTTCAGCAAAAGTAATCTTCAATATGGAAACCGACCAGGGAATGGCGCAGAGAGGAATTAACTTTGCGGTTGTCGATCACGACTTTATTGATGCCCTCGAAATAAAAATTACGAAAGGCCGTGATTTTCAGCAGGACATGCCATCCGACACTCTTACGGGAGTCGTTGTCAATGAGACGCTTGCCAAAAGAATGGGATGGAGTGAACCGATAGGCAAGAGGGTTGAACTCGGTGATGGAAGCGCCATCATGGCCAGAGTCATAGGGGTTATGGCTGATTACCATCAGACCGGCATGTATAATGAAATTGAATCGCTGATGCTGGTGTATCGCGAGTACACTAACATTATTTACGTGAAACTCAGCGGTAACAATATGGAACAGACGCTCAGTTTCATTGAGAATACATGGAAGGAGGTTTTTCCTGACCAGCCCTATTCCTATACATTTTTACAGGAAAGGTTCAACAGGCAGTTTGAGGCTGATGAAAAAAGAGGCCTTATATTCACCATTTTTACAATACTTGCCATACTTATTGCCTGTCTTGGATTATACGGACTTGCCTCGTACATGGTTGAACAGAGGACAAAGGAAGTAGGAATAAGGAAGGTTTTCGGAGCCAGCGAGGGAGTGATTGTCGGGCTGATCTCAAAGTATTTCCTTATCCTGGTAGGAATATCGATAGTAATTGCGTTGCCTGTGGCATATTATGTCATGACCAACTGGCTGGAGAATTATGTTTACAGGACAAATATCGGCATACCACTGCTTATTCTTGCTGCCCTGGTGACAGTAGCGATAACCTTTATAACAATCAGTTTCAAGGCCTACCAGGCGGCAATAACCAATCCGGCAAGTTCAATAAGGACGGAATAGAGGACCCATGGATTTAATATTAATCCAGACAATTATTCTCTTTCAATCTTCTTAAGAGAAACATCTTTTCTTAAAACTGAATCAAAATGATCAGGAACTTCTTTGTGAATGCTGCCCGTAATATGCGAAAATACCCAGGCTATTTCGCTATTAACGTTATTGGTCTCACTATAGGACTTATCAGTTTTATTTTCATTTCATTGTATGTTCTGAATGAACTCAGTTACGACAAGTTCCATTCCAATTACAGTAACATATACAGGGTCAAAATTATCGGACGGATGGCTGGCGGCGAACTTGATCAGGCTATTACTGCGGCTCCAATGGCCCAGGCAATACTTAAAGATTACCCGGAAGTTTTGAAAGCTACCAGGGTCAGGGGTATGGGTGACTGGCTCATCGGATTCGGGGATAAAAAGTTCAACGAGGAGGGCGTCCTGTTTGCTGATTCCACCTTTTTTGATGTACTCGATTTTCCCTTGATAAAAGGAGATCCTCAGACAGCACTGTCCCGGCCCCGGTCAATGGTACTAACTGAAGAGTATGCAGAAAAATATTTCGGCGATCAGGATCCTGTTGGACAGAGAATAACTGTGGAATCAGATACAGTACTTTACACGGTAACCGGAATAGTAAGGAATGTCCCTGACAATTCACACCTGAAATTTGATATCCTGGCTTCTATGAGCACATATCCGGGAATATCCAATAATCAAATCTGGGTCAGTCACAGCTTCCACACATATCTCGTGATAAGGGAAGATGCCGACATAAAAGCCCTGCAGGATAAATTTCAGGAAATGGTTATAAACTATGTTGGTCCACAGTTGAAAGAATTTTTGGGACAAACGATAGATGATTTCAGGAAGGCCGGCAATGATTTCAGCTATGTTCTTGAGCCACTGAAGGATATTCATCTCAAGGGGGCAACCCAGTATAATCTTGAACCGCCCGGATCACCTTCCACCGTTGTAATATTTGCCGTAATTGCGCTTCTTATCCTGATTGTCGCCATTATAAACTATGTCAACCTGGCGACAGCAAAATCGATGGCAAGAGCGAAAGAGGTTGGTGTCAGAAAAGTATCCGGAGCAAGTAAAACAGGCCTGGTGATCCAGTTCATTGCTGAATCTCTGATTACAGTCACTGTCGCAGCCTTGCTGGCGCTGCTTGTTGTTTATATTCTTACTCCTGCATTCAACCAGGTGACAGGGAAGCAGCTTTCGCTTGAAAGCCTCAACAATGCCAGGGGAATTGCCATTATGATTGTCCTGGTACTTTTTATTGGAACAGCTTCCGGCTTTTATCCGGCTTTTGTACTTGCTTCATTCAATCCATCAACCGTATTGAAAGGTACGATGAATCCCGGTTCAATGTCAAAGAGACTCAGAGCTGTTCTGGTGGTGTTTCAGTTCACTGTTTCCATTATTATCATAATAGGATCAATTATTGTGTCGCGCCAGCTTAATCTGCTCACGCAGAAGGACCTGGGGTTTGACAAGGAAAACCTTCTCATTATTCGGCGGGCGGATTCTTTCTGGCAACAAATGGAAGCTTTCAGAACACAGGTGCTTGATATTCCTGGTGTTGAAAGAACCGGATTCTCCAGAGCGGTTCCGGGAACCGACTTCAACAATAATGCCTTTTTTAAAGATAATGATCCTGAAAAGAACACCTATCTTATTAACCAGGCACAAGTAAGTTTTGATTTTCCTGAAGCCCTGGGAGTTCAGCTTGCTGAAGGACGCTTCTTTTCAAAGGAATTCGGGACAGATTCAACAGCAATCCTTATCAATGAAGCTGCAGTCAGATTCCTCGGTTTCAAGGATCCTGTGGGTCAATATATCCTGCAGCCCGGAGGGCCACAGGAATGGATCAGGTATCAGATCATCGGAGTGATGAAGGACTTCAACATTGAATCGATGCATAAGGAAATCGGGCCGGTATGTTTTACTGTCAACAGGGGCGGAGGCGGCGACCAGTTTGCTGTTATCCGTTTATCAGGAAATAATCCCGGAGGAACCATAACGGAGATTGAAAAACTATGGAAAACTTTTACACCCAACATGCCATTTCAGCATGAATTCTTCGCTGATAAATGGAATAACCTTTACACATCAGAAATGAAAACAGGTAAAATATTTCTTATTTTTTCATTCCTGGCTATTTTCATTGCCTGTATAGGATTGATAGGGCTTGTTACCTACATCACCAACAGAAGAATAAGGGAAATAGGGATAAGAAAGAGTTACGGAGCATCAACACCTGTCATACTGGCCCTTCTTTCAAAGGAAATGTTCAATATCATTCTGATCTCGTCGTTATTTGCCTATCCCATAGCCTGGTTCGGATCAGTTTACTGGCTGGAAGGATTTGCGAGCAGGATTTCCGTAAGTCCTGCGTTTTTTATTTTTGCAACACTTATAACCCTGATTATAGGATGGTTGTCAATAATGTCCCAGACTGTTAAAGCTGCAAGTTACAATCCGGCCGCTGCACTCCGTATTGAATAGAAAGTCTTAATGCTGAGACTGGATCTGTCGGGGGACGAAGAGACGATGAGACGAAGAGATGGAATGAAGGTAAGCGGGGGGAGAACGTCAAAGGGGCGCAAGGAATAAATTATTTATTTTTAATTTCCGAATAGACTGACAACGGCATGAAAATTGCGGCCTTATTTGTTTCTTTATCATAAAAGATGTGAGTCTGAGTTATTGATTATTAGGATGATGAGGTTTTTCATTTTTCTCTATTGTTTGATATTTTTATTAATTTCAAATACAATTCGATCTCAGGAAGCCAATAGAGTACAATTCATTTCCTTTGAAGACCTTGCAAACCAGATACAGTCAAAAAACAACATTAGTCTGTATTACAAACCTGAATGGTTCAGGATGCGGGTTTTTAATTCTTCCCTGCTTCAACTGAAACTGTCTCAGGTACTTAAACGGCTCGAATCAGAAACAGATTACTCAATAATTACAATCGATTCTGTTTCCTTCTTTTTCACACCCATAACACCAGAGGTTTCCGACACTGACGAACAGGAAGATCCGGACCTGATAAGAATTGGAAATCCACTGGAATCAGGTAAGTATTCCAGAGTAACACTTTCCGGAAAGATCACCGACGGCTCAAATGGCAATCCTTTACCTGGTGCATCGGTCATTTGTGACAGGCTGAAAACCGGTGCAAATACTGATAAAAACGGAGAATTCCGTATAACCCTTCCTGCCGGAACTCATTCGTTAATGATTTCCTTTATGGGTTATGACGAACTTGTCCGGAAAGTGCAACTCTTCAGCAATGGATATATAGGTTTATCAATCTACCCTGAATCAATTAAGCTCAATGAAGTTGTTATTACGGCAGAAAGGCCCGATATTAACATCTCCGGCACTCAGATGAGCTATGTTAAGCTTGATGCATTGTCGGTAAAAGAGCTTCCCCTGTCAATGGGTGTAAATGATGTCCTGAAAAGCATAACTCTTCTCCCTGGTGTCCAGACCATCGGGGAATTTGGAACAGGGTTCAATGTCCGCGGCGGAAGCGCCGACCAGAACCTGATACTTCTCGAAAATGTTCCTTTGTTTAATCCGTCACACCTCTTCGGCCTTACCTCTGTAGTCAATTCAGATGGCATTTCAGGGGTAACATTGTATAAAGCCGGGATACCTTCCAAATTCGGAGAGAGGGCGTCATCTGTGCTTGAGATGACCTTTGGACCGGAAAACAAGACCGAAACCAGTGTAAAAGGAGGAATCGGTCTCATTGACAGCCGGATTTACGTCGAGACCCCGGTGACAGGGGATAAAGGATCCTTCCTTATGAGTGCCAGGTCCTCATACTCAAACTGGTTGCTTCATAAGGTACCCGACGTCGACCTGATGAACAGCTCCGCAAACTTCTATGACATTAATTCTCAGCTAACCTATAATATAAACCAATTAAACAAAATAAGTCTGTTTGCATATTACAGCTTTGACAGATTTGGGTTCTCGAAATTCACTAAATATCAGTACGATAACCTACTGGCATCGGCAAGGTGGAATCACACATTTTCTTCTGACCTGTTTTTTGACCTTTCAGTGGGGATCAGCAATTATAAATATCATATTGAAGAATCCGACACACTTCGTCCGGGTGAAGCATACAGAATTAGTACCAAGCTTCAGTATAAAAATGCCAAACTCAATTTTTCATGGTTCCCTTCCAGTGGCCACAAAATAGAGTTCGGTCTGAACAGTGCCCTTTACAGAATTATGCCCGGCGAAATAAATCCTGCAGGCCTTGCTTCAAAAATAAATTCCTTTTCATTACAGGAAGAACAGGCACTTGAAAGCGCTTTTTACATAAGCGATAATTTTCCGGTATCAGAAAGGATTTCAGCAGATGCCGGGCTGAGAATTCCGGTATACAATTTCCTGGGGCCTCTAAAATCTTATATCTATGACCCTGATCTTCCGCTGACTCCAGCTTCCGTTGTTGATTCGGTTTTTCATTCCTCCGGTGAGATCATTAAGACCTATGCCGGTTTTGAACCGAGGTTGTCGATCAAATACAGTCTCTCAGACAAATCATCACTTAAACTAAGCTATAACAGGATCCACCAGTACATCAACCTGGTGTCGAACACTTCAGTTATGACCCCGGGCGATATTTGGAAACTAAGCTCAGAATATCATAAGCCTTTGAAATGTGATCACATTGCCCTTGGTTATTTCAGGAATTTCTGGGATAATTCAATAGAGACTTCCTTCGAGGTATATTACAAGCGGATCACTAATTCCATCGACTATAAGAACGGTGCAGTAATTCTTTTGAATCCATATATTGAGAGTTCCCTGGTGAATGTCAAGGGCAGCAATTTTGGTGCAGAAGTGTTTATGAGGAAAAACACGGGAGCAGTCACCGGCTGGATCAGCTATACTTTCTCAAGATCACTTCAGAGAACTACCGGGCGCTTTGAGGAAGAACAAATCAACAGGAACAGTGTCTTTGCTTCCAGCTTTGACAGGCCGAATAATCTGGTCATTAACCTCAATTATCACATTACGAGGCGTTGGCGGTTTGCCGGAACCTTTAATTACAGTACAGGAAGACCAGTTACCCTGCCCGAACTGAAATATGACTACAGGGGATATCAGCTGATTTACTTTTCCGACCGGAACAAATACAGGTTACCTGACTATCACAGACTTGACGTTTCCATAACTTACGACAAATCACTTAAAATCAAGAAGTCGTACAAGGGAAGCTGGACTTTTTCCATAATTAACCTTTATGGCCGCCAGAATCCCTATTCGGTGTTTTACAAGAAAGAGGAACATATGGTTGACAACCAATTCCGGATTTATGACACGTATATGCTTTACATAATCGGCAGACCGTTGCCGACCTTAACTTATAACTTTTCCTTCTGATGAGTAATAGAACCATCGTGGTGATCCTGCTTACCGGTTTGATGATGATTTCCTGCTACAAACCCTATACTACCGGCATAGATAACGACGAAAAGATAATGGTGGTTGACGGACTGATAACAAACAGGGCAGCCAGTTATCATATAAAACTTAACTACGCATCGCAATTCTATTCCCCGGGTGGAACAGAACCCATAAGTAATGCAAGAGTATCGGTAACTGATAACAAGGGGACAGAAATATTCTTCAGGGAAACGGTTGATGGCGATTATGTTTCTGATGCATCAATATTCACTGCGAAACCCGGAGATTCGTACGTTTTAAGAATAGAAACAGTCGAGGGGGATGTTTATGAATCGACACCACAGAAGATGGAGACTGAATATGAGCCGGATTCAGTTTATGCAATAAATGATTATCAGGAATATATCAGCAGGTTTAACCAGGTACTACGGAAGCTTACCGGCGCCAGAATTCTTTTAAATATTGAAGGGAAAAAAGCTGAACTTCCCGGATTCAGAATTGATGTGGAACTGTATAAATTGTATACCTATTCATTAAACATCCCGCCGCCCGGTTTCGATCCGCCATTGTATATATTTTATTGCTGGCAACTGGATAAAACAATGAAAGAAGTGATATTGGCTTCTCCTTCGGGCAAAAGCACTAACTCAATTGAAAATCAATCCATTTATTTTGTTGATAACCTCACATACTTGGAGGGGGTAGCTTATGACCTGGGGCCTGACCATCCGGAAAATACTCCGATGGCCTATCCAACGGCTGATAGAAAAATTTACACTCTTTCCGGCAGGGTGATGTATATTGATCTTTATGCACTTAATGATGATGCTTTCACGTATTATCAGAAGATCGAAGACCAGATCACTGCTGAAGGTAAACTTTTTGATCCAATCTCGGTCAGGATGGAGGGTAATATTAAATGTATCTCGGATCCAGGCAAAACAGCTTTCGGCTTTTTTGAAGTTTCTTCATTAAATCATACATCCTATAAGGTAGGACTTAAAAATCCTTCAACCGATCAGGTTCCTGTAAAAAAAATACCCTGCATGATTCCTGACTCTCCTGATGGTAGCCGGGTTGATGAGAAACCTCCTTTCTGGATATTTTAAACCGGGGAATTAAGAACTGTAAAATGACGAATTTGGCTGTATTAATGATGCTTTTAATAATTCCCGGATCATCCTGGCCGGGAAATCCGTCTGCCGGTTTGATCAAAACTGAAACGGCCTACCTTCATACTGACCGTAATTTCTACATTACCGGTGATAACCTTTATTACAAGTTGTACCTGAAATCAGATTGCCCGGATTCAAGCAGATTTGCATATTTCATCATCCGGGATGAAAAATCTGAAATTATTTCACATTCAAGATTAGAAGTAATTGATGGAGTGTCCTATGGCTCGATTAAGCTTGCCGATACATTAAAAACAGGATTTTATCAGATAGTCTGCTTTACAAACTTCATGCGAAATCGTCCCGGGACCATCTTCAGAAAAGAAATAATAATTGCAAACAGGTTTGATGATGATGTTAGTTATTTCCTGGAAAAAGACCGGCAATCATCAGGGGTAAATATAAGCTCAAAAGTTTCAAAACCAGGGTCACTGAATCTTAAAATACTGACGGACAAAAGCATCTATGAAAGAAGAGAAGAAATTGCTTTTACAGTAGAGCCGGGGGAATTGCCTGTCAATGAAATTTCATCTCTTTCAATTTCGGTCAGCCAGGTAATCGATTATTCACTGCCGGTTCTGTCAATTACGGATTCTTTCTCAAACGACACGGAAGGTCAAAGTCAGACAAATTCGAATGGCCCGGGGATTACTTACGAAATGGAATCCGGCGCATCTGTAATTGAGGGGACTGTTTCAGAGATACCGGGAACAGCAAAGACAGGAATTAGTTTCTCATCACTACCGGAAAGCCATACCATATTCCTGTCGGCAGTTGATACTGTACCAAATCTTCAATACACCACGACTGATTCATCGGGTAAGTTCTGCATATACCTTAATCCCTGGTATGAAGGCAAAGAGATCTATTTGAAGCTCAGAAGCAAGGCAAATGTTCAGATCAACCTGGATTCAAAATATGCTATACAAGAACCTTTCCAGCTGACCCGGGATTTTAACACGCATTATGTCAGGGAGTTCATTAAACGGGCTGTTAAGACAGGACAAGTTGCAAGATATTATGGATCAGAGGCTAAACCAGATACAATTGAAACGTTTTATTCAAATCATTTACCTCCTGCAGTTTATTCTAAAACTTATGCGGTAATCTATCCGTCGGATTACATTGAGCTTAACGATTTTCTCGAATTATCGCGCGAAATCATACCTGGTCTCAGGATAAGGAAAAACAACGGCTCCTATTCAGCCAGTTTTCCCTCCCTCCAATATGAGATTGTATCGGATGAAGAACCCCTTATATTTCTCGATGGAGTCCCGGTCGACAATGTGGATCAGATCATTGAGCTTGGCTCAAAAGATATCGGATATATTGAAACCGTTCCCAATGTCAGGTATTTTAACGGGTTATATTTCAATGGAATACTTAACGTGGCAAGCAAGAAGGATGCAATTAAAAACATAAGTTTTTCGCAACCTTTCAGACAAACACAAACTGATGAAAGTATTAGTTTTACTAAACCAAAGCATTTTAATCCTGCAGACCTTCCTTCACATTATCCCGATCTGAGATATGTACTTTTCTGGGAACCGGAATTCAAACCTCATGGTAGCAAAATGGATTTTACTGTCTGGTCTTCGGACATTCAGGGGGATTATGTTATAAATGTCCAGGGAATTACAAGAAGCGGCCTGCCGGTTGCAGGTTCTGCAACGATAATTGTAAAAGCAAAATAATCCGGTGAAAATCAGACACATTATCATATCAGGTTTAATATTGACCTCTTTGCCATTGCCAGGGCAGGTAAGTCAGAACGAGTTTGCCAGGGTTCAGCAGGTCCGATATCAGAATGTTGCAGGTGAGTTATATACAGGAGATCTTCAGCCGGATACCTACGTTAACCCGGACTGGATCGAAGGTGATCTGTTGCTTGAGACAGGTGATAAAATCAGTAATGTCTTTTTGAGATACAATGGTTTGACCGATGAACTTTTCTGGAGGGAACCGGTCCTGAATAATGTGATAAAATTGGATAAGGAATCAGTCAGGGGCTTTCATTTCAATTATTTCAGAGGTGACTCAAGCGTGTCATTCACCAGGATGAAGATTAGAAAAGACTTCGTAAGTGATTCAACTTTATGCTTCCTGCAGGAAATAGATTTTAATAAGATAAAACTGTTCATTTACCATACAAAGTTTTTTCTGCGGAAAGAAAACTATTCAGTCAATGGTAAAATTTCAATAAGGGACATTTACATTGAACAGCCGGTATATTTTATCAGACATGATTCAAGATTATCTGTATTTAAGAAATTCAACGGTCATACACTTTGCAAGGCTTATCCCGATAAATCTGATCTCATAAGGAGATATATAAGGAATAGTGCATCAGGAAGACTCAAGACTCATAATGAGATCATCAGCATTCTCCAATATCTGGATGACTGGTTTTAACACAATGAGGAATATTCGACTTTCCCCGGACAGGTGGATTTTAATACTGCGATTCTGTGCTTTTTACTAATTTTGAGCAAACGAAATTGAATGAGAATTGATGTTCTTACTGTTCTGCCGGAATTGCTTTACAGCCCTCTGAACTGGTCGATCGTAAAGAGAGCCAGGTATAAAGGCCTTGTGGAAATCAACATTGTAAACCTCCACGACTATGCCAGCGACAGGTATAAAAGTGTCGACGACTATGCCTTTGGAGGAGGCGCCGGCATGGTGATGATGATTGAGCCGGTTTACAAGGCCATCGAAGAGCTCAGAAGAGAGAGGGACTACGACGAAATAATTTACACCTCGCCGGATGGTGAGAAGCTGACACAAAAGAAGGCCAACTCGCTGTCGCTTAATAACAATATGATTATCCTCGCAGGCCATTATAAAGGGATAGACCAGAGGATAAGGGATCATCTCGTGACCAGTGAGATCTCGATAGGCGATTATGTTCTTTCGGGCGGAGAAATCCCGGCTGCGGTAATAATTGATGCAGTGGTGAGGCTTATTCCCGGAGCGCTTGGTGATGAGCAGTCGGCCCTGTCCGATTCATTCCAGGACGACCTGCTTGCTCCCCCCGTTTATACCAGGCCTGCAGAATTCCTGGGATGGAAGGTCCCGGATGTACTGCTCTCGGGGCACACGGCAAATATTGAAAAGTGGAGGCATGAGCAATCGGTGGAGAGGACAAGGAGGCTGAGACCGGGGTTGTTGGGAGACGAAGGGACTTAGGGACTTAGGGACTAAGGGACGAAGGGACGAAGGGACGAAGGGACGAAGGGACGAAGGGACAAAGGGACGAAGGGACGAAGGGACGAAGGGACGAAGGGACAAAGGGACAAAGGGACGAAGGGACGAAGGGACTGCAAGACCGCAAGACTCTTTCCTTCATGCCGTCAATATGAGCCAATGAGTTTTTGGAAAAGACGAAAAGCTTTTGTAAAATTGTATCTTATTTTTCGATTTATCATAACTAATTAATTATCAATAACATGAATTCACAGGATTATATTAACCGGGAAGACAAGTACGGAGCTCACAATTATCATCCGCTGCCTGTAGTACTCGACAGAGGAGAAGGACCATTTGTCTGGGATGTTGAAGGGAAGAGATATTTCGATTTTCTTTCGGCTTATTCAGCAGTGAACCAGGGGCATTGTCACCCAAGGATAGTGGATGCCATGGTTGCCCAGGCCAGGAAGCTTGCTCTCACATCAAGGGCATTCTATAATTCTGTGCTTGGTGAGTATGAGGAGTTTGTAACCCGCTATTTCGGCTACGACAAGGTTCTTCCGATGAACTCCGGTGCAGAGGCTGATGAAACGGCTCTGAAACTGTGCCGTAAATGGGCATATAAAAAGAAAGGCATTGCCCAGGGTAATGCAAAGATAATATGCTGCGAAGGTAACTTCCACGGCAGGACCATCACGATCATATCGATGTCGACTGATCCGGATGCCAGAAACGATTACGGGCCATTCACTCCCGGATTCATAACGATACCATATAATGACCTCAATGCACTTGAAAATGCTTTGAAGGATCCCGATGTGGCAGGATTCCTCGTGGAGCCTATCCAGGGTGAAGCCGGTGTGTTTGTTCCCGACGAAGGATATTTAAAAAAGTCATACGATCTCTGCAAAAAGCACAATGTCCTTTTCATAGCCGATGAAGTCCAGACCGGACTTGCCCGTACAGGCAAGCTTCTGGCATGCGACCATGAAGGAGTACGGCCCGATATTCTGATCCTGGGCAAAGCTCTTTCCGGCGGTCTGATGCCAATCTCAGCAGTGCTGTCCGATGACGAAATAATGCTCACCATCAAACCCGGAGAACACGGATCGACATTCGGAGGGAATCCTGTTGCAGCGAAGGTTGCCATTGCGGCGCTTTCAGTGCTCAAAGACGAAAAGCTGGCGGAGAATGCAGAAAGACTCGGGAAGATTTTCCGCAGCGAAATGAAAGGAATTAAATCCGATATGGTCGAGCTTGTCAGAGGCAAAGGTCTGCTCAATGCCGTGGTCATCAAGCCAAAGAACGGAAAGACTGCCTGGGATGTCTGCCTTGCCATGAAGGACAAGGGTGTCATTGCCAAACCGACTCACGAGCACATTATCCGCTTTGCTCCCCCGCTCGTTATCACCGAAGCCCAGCTTATGGAGGCAATAGGTCTTATAAAGGAAGCATTTAAACTATTTGAATAAAATCTCTTTGTGACAATAAGGACATTTCAGTTTACAATACTACTGGCTTCGCTTGCCGCCTGGTCGTGCAACAGCAGCATATCAAAGAATATATTTCCGAAAGAGCTGGAGGATCATGTCAGATTCCTCTCATCCGACGAACTTAAAGGAAGGATGACAGGGACTGAAGGAGACAGCCTGGCTGCATTATATATCAGGGACAGGTTACAGATGGCCGGACTTGAACCCTTGAAAGGGGAAGGATTCCAGCATTTTGAAGTGTCGGACAAGGTTACCTCGGGTAAAAGGAATTTTCTGTCGATCGGAGACCAATCCTTTGATCCGGAAGCTGATATTTCTCCCTTTTCCTTCAGCGAAACTGCTGAACTCAGTGCAGAAGTTGTCTTTGCCGGTTATGGATTCCGGATCAGCAATGACAGCATTAAATGGGATGATTACAGTGACGTTGATGTAAAGGGAAAATGGGCATTGCTGCTCAGAGGCGATCCGGAACCCAACCGTTCAGTCAGCGGGTTCATACCCTTCAACGGTGACAGGGACAAAGTCATGCTCGCCAAAGACATGGGAGCCGCCGGTGTTCTCATGGTGTCAGGGCCCGTAAATGACAACAGCGACACTTTCAGCGGCCTGTCGAATGAAGCCTGGCCTGTAGGCATCCCTGTTTTGAGAATAAAAAGGAACGTTGCCGACAGGATACTTTCAGCAAAGGGCAAAACGACGGCTGGTCTGGAGACTGAAATAAACACATCACATAAGAGTACCGGTTTTGCAACGGGGGTGGAAGTAAATGCCGGTTCAGATGTCACAGTGGCGCTTAGCCCAACCCGGAATGTGGTTATGGTCCTCAAAGGAGAGGATGAAAATCTGAAGGATGAGTATCTGATAATCGGAGGTCATTATGACCACCTCGGCATGGGAGGCTCTTCAAGCCGTGCAGGCGACACTGTTGCCGTTCATCATGGTGCCGACGATAATGCCTCGGGTGTCGCCGGCTTTATTGAGATAGCTGAGAAATTTGCCCTCACAGATAAAGGCAACATGAGAAGCATCATTTTTGCAGGTTTCTCGGGCGAGGAATCAGGGCTTCTTGGCTCAAAATACTTTACCGAAAATCCGCCTGTCGATCTTTCAAAAGTCAACGCCATGATCAACCTCGATATGGTTGGCAGGCTGAGTGATTCGGGTTCCCTTCAGGTCGGAGGTATAGGAACCTCCCCCATTCTGAAGGAACTAATTGTCTCACTGGTCGATACAAATTCAGTTAATCTTACCTTGTCGGAGGAAGGATCAGGGCCCTCTGACCATTCAGCATTTTACGGTAAGGATATTCCGGTCCTTTTCTTTACAACCGGAGCCCATCTCGATTATCATACCCCTTCCGACACCTGGGAAAAGCTTAATTATCAGGGAATGGCAGGGATATCGGATATTATTTACAATGTGGCAGAGAAGCTTGCCAACGACGAAAACAAGCTTGCTTTCACTGAAGCCGGACCGAAGCAGGAGGCTGTCAGGACCATGAGAAGACAGGGCGTGACATTGGGGATCATGCCCGATTTCGCCGGGAACATAAAGAACGGCCTTCGCGCCGACCTGGTAACGCCGGGTAAGCCGGCCGCCCTGGGAGGCATGAAGAAAGGAGACATCATCACAGCCATTAACGGCAAATCAATCAACAACATCCAGGATTACATGTACCGGATGGGCCAGCTGAAACATGGGGAAACAATCAGCGTTGAGATTTTGAGAAACGGAAAAAAAGAAGTTCTGCTGATACAATTGTAGCACTATTACGTCTAAGACATAAATCAGAACTCCATGAAGAAAACCATTCTATGGATCCTGGCAATTATAATAACCCTCGGGGCAGCATATTACCAGAGGAAGACAGGACCTACGAATCCGCGTGATACGTACCTGACAGTAAATGATTCCCTGGTAAAGGTAAGGCTGGTGAGGAGCCTGGGACTTGACGAGAGACCAGAGGTCAGACTGGCGATCACCGACACTGCTGTAAAAGCCAGACTTTTTTACAGGAGATACAGGACCGGGGAAGAGTACAGCTCAAGTGAGTTTAAATATAAGGTATATCCCGTCAATTCGATGGTTATGAACAAAGTATTCGGTATTACAGAGGAAAAGGGATTTTATGCCGCTGTTCCCCAGCAGCCGCCTGCCGGGAAAATCGAGTACTTTCTTGAACTGACCGATTCAAAGGGGACCATAACCGTCCTGAAGGAAACACCGGTCGTAATAAGGTTCAAGGGAGCCGTCCCGTCGTACATACTTACACCACACATAATATTCATGTTCCTTGCCATGCTTCTTGCTAACGTGGCAGGTCTGATGGCATTTTTCAACCTTCCGGCTTTCAGGAAGTATTCACTCTGGACCCTCATCACTCTTATAGCCGGTGGAATGATACTTGGCCCGGCGGTTCAGAAGTTTGCGTTCGGTGAATTCTGGACAGGAGTGCCATTCGGATGGGATCTGACTGACAACAAGACACTTATTGCACTGCTGTTCTGGATACTGGCAGTGGTTATGAACAAAAAAAGGAATACGCGGGTTTACACACTGGTGGCAGCAGTCGTGACATTAATAATATTTTCAATACCTCATAGCATGTTTGGATCAGAGCTCGATTATTCATCAGGCGAAGTAACACAGGGAATAATTTTGCTTTTTTTAACGAAAATCTCCAAAAATTCATAAATTGAATGCAGCAATGAAACATCCATTCCGTCTTTTCATTGGAAATAATGGAAGACAGTGGGTGCAGCTCAAAGTATAAAAACCAGCCTTTACTCGAAAATGGCAAATGCAGAAGCAGCATTCCGAAACTTGCACCAGGACTTACTGGACGGATGCAAGACTGGCGACCAGAAAGCCCAATTCAAGATTTACAAGTTGTACTATAAAGCAATGTACAACACGAGTCTCAGAATTGTGAATGATACTATGGAAGCTGAGGATATTATGCAGGAGTCGTTCCTGTCGGCCTTTGAAAAGATTGATACTTACTCGGGTACTGTAAGCTTCGGAGCATGGCTGAAGAGAATAGTGATAAACCGTTCGCTCGATGCTCTGAGCAGAAGAAAAGCGATCTTTGAAGATATTGAGCTTCATGTGGGGATCAGGGATGAAAGCAGTGAGGAGACTGTAAGGAAGGAAGAGCTTGATGTAAAAGTAGAAGAAGTAAAAGATGCAATCAACAGGCTTCCCGACGGTTACCGGATCATCCTCTCGCTCTACCTGCTGGAAGGCTACGATCACGATGAAATTGCTGAGATACTTAATATCTCCAGCAGCACATCCAGGTCGCAGCTATCCAGGGCAAAACAGAAACTGATTGCCGAAATGAAAAAAAGATGAAAAAATTGTAGAAATGAAAAATATAGAAGACATTATAAGAAACAACAAAGAGTTTTTCGACAGCGGGGAGCCGTCGGATGGACACTTTGAAAGATTTCAGCGGAAGCTGGAAATAAGATGCGAAACTCTGGCGGTCAAAAGAAGCATTGTTCCGTATCTTCTCAAGGCAGCTGTGGTTACCTTGCTCGTTACACTCTCCTCGCTCTGGACCTGGGAGCATTTTCTGAGGCCCGACAGGGACAGGATGAGCCTGAGTGACGTCTCACCGCAGTACAGGGAGGTGGAGAACTATTATGCGCACCAGGTCAACCTTATGGAAAGCGAGCTTTCCTCGATAGACATTAATGGCAATGCCAGTCAGAAAAAGATGCTTCTGGGCGAGCTCAGGAGTATGGATTCGGTATATGTTCAGCTCCAGAAAGATCTGAAAGCCAATCCCAGCGATGAAAGAATAATAAACGCAATGATAGAGCATTACCAGACCAAGGTTGAGGTAATGTCGTACATAGTGGATCAGCTGAAAGCCATAAGGAATGAAAATTTAAACGACACAGATCATGAAAAGGCTAGCATTTAAACCATGGGCATTGCTGCTGTTCTGCCTTGTCCTAACCTCTCCGGGGCTTGTTTCCCAGGAGCTTACAAAGGAGTTTAACAAGGAATGGACCGCAGATTCAGGTACCACACTCGACATCAACAACAAGTACGGTAAGGTTATTGTGGAGACTACCGACGGTGATGAAATCAAAATAGCTGTAAAGGTCACTGTTGAATTTCCGAACCGCGACAGGGCCCAGAAGTATCTCGATTATATCAATGTTGTATTCAGCGAAGAAGGCGACATCCTAAAGGCCAGGACAGTTATTGATGAGAAATTCAATTTCTCCGGCTGGGGAGGAGGTACCAGACGATTCAGCATTGATTATATGGTCAGCATGCCATCGTACATTAACTTCAATCTTGTGAACAGGTATGGCAATTCTGAGATAGAAAAAGTCGACGGACTTGTAAATATAGACATCAAGTACGGGAATCTGCTGATCGAAAGACTGACCCGGGGCAATGAAAAGCCCATCAATGCAATAAGCGTGGCTTACGGAAAAGCTGAAATAGATTCGGCCGGGTGGATAGATGTTATTATAAGATATGTGGGAGAATTTACCATTGATGAATGCCAGGCTCTTCTGCTCGATAGCAAATATTCAAAGATAAGTATAGACAAAATAAGCTCGGTCGTTGCCGAATCCAAATACGACAAGCTTGAAATTGACAGAGTCAGCAATCTTGTTCTTGATGCCGGATACACCGACATCAACATCGGCAGTCTGTCCAAAAAGCTCAAGTTCGACGGAGCGTACGGATCCATTGCAGTTGAGAGCATCCCTGCAGGTTTTGAATCGATAGAAACCGATTCGCGCTACATAGGTGTCAGGCTTGGCATTGACAGCGGAGCAAACTATGAACTTGATGCACGGACCTCCTATGGCGACCTTAAGCTTGATGAGGGCAATTTCCAGCATCAGCGCAGGATAGTAGAAAACACATCGACTGAAATTTCGGGGATAGTGGGAAAGGATAGCTCACCAACGTCCAGAGTGTACGTACGGGCAAGCTACGGTTCTGTGAAACTCTATTGAAAAGAATGGAGATTATGGACAGAAAAAAGGGGCCCTTTCGGAGGTCCTTTTTTTTTTCTCTTCCGCATACCGTATGCCGCACATCCTACCTGTTATAACAATGTTATAACGTCTAAAAATCCATTTCAACGACGGTAATTCCCGATCCCCCCATTTCAATATGTTCATCGCGGTATGATCTCACCACATTCATGGTCGACAGGTATTCCCTCACAAGCTGGCGCAGGATGCCATTACCCTTTCCGTGCAGTATTCTGAGGTTCCGGTGCTGGACCATGGTTGCCGTGTCGATGAAATCCCTTACCCTCGCAAGAGCCTCCTCCCCTCTCACACCGCGGATATCAATTTCAGGCTTGAAATCAAGCTTTCTTTTCTGAATAAGAGGATCAGCAGGAATAACGGATCGTTCAGCCCTTAGTGTCTTTCTGTATTCAGCCCTGCTTATCCTTTCCAGTTTACTGACAGGGACCAGTATCTTCAAACTGCCTGTTTCAATACGGGCCATGCCGTCCTCAATTTTAATGATTTCTCCTGAGGCCATGGTATCTGTCATTCTAACGGCATCTCCTTTTTTGAGGGGCATATTTATGGTGGCAGCATCGTTTTGTACAGGTTCTTCCTTTCTTTCCCTGAACTTTCTTGCTTTTCCTGCGAGCCTCTCCATCCTTTCTTCGGAAGCGACCATAGGCTGGATTGCTTCCTTTACAATCTCCTCCTTAAACTCATCAAGCTTTTGCCTTGCCTCCCTTGTCTTCTCCTTTTCAGCCTGTGTTTCCCTTATCTGGCGGATTGTATTTTCGATCATCCTGTTTGTCTCGTTCAGCAGAGTTCCTGCCTCGCTTTTTGCTTTCGAGATGATCTCCTTCCTGAGTTCTTTTGCCCCGGAAATCTCCTTTTCATACTGATCCATAAGCTCGGTAAGCCGTTTCTCGTGCTGGCGGATGTTTTGTCTCTTGTTTTCCCAGTATCGCTTGTCGCGTGCTATATCTTTAAGGTTCCGGTCAAAATCGATATTCTTCACTCCTGCTTTCTCTGAAGCCTTTTTCAGGATTTCTTCCGGAAGCCCTATCTTTCTGGCAATCTCAAAGGCGAACGAGCTTCCGGGCTTTCCTATGCTCAACTGGAACAGAGGCTGCATAAGGTGGTGGTCAAAAAGCATGGCGGCATTTACAATACCTTCAGTCAGGCTGGCATAGTGCTTGAGGTTTGTGTAATGCGTGGTAATTACTCCATAAGTTCCTGCGCTGTTAAGTTCTCCCAGTATTGCTTCTGCTATTGAACCTCCCAGCATGGGCTCTGTCCCGGTTCCAAACTCGTCAATAAGCACCAGAGTCGTCCCGGAGGCATGTTTCACGAAGTGCTTCATGCTTATCAGGTGTGAACTATAGGTGCTGAGGTCATTATCGATGCTCTGCTCGTCGCCAATATCTATAAAGATATCGCTGAAGATTCCCGATTCGGATCCCTCATCTACCGGTATAGTAAACCCGCATTGCATCATGTACTGAAGCAATCCCACCGTCTTCAGGCAGACTGATTTTCCACCGGCGTTTGGCCCGGAGATAAGGACTATTCTGTTTTTGCTTTCCAGGACAATATTAAGCGGGACGACCTTTCTGCCGCGGATTTTGCCGAAGGCAATGAATAGAAGGGGATGAACGGCATTTCTCCATGAGATCCCGGGACCGGGGGATATAATTGGTTTAACCGATCCGAGATGGTTTCCCAGAAGAGCCTTCGCCCTTATCAGGTCGATCTCACCCAGAAAATCGTTTGCCTGGATCAGATCGTCAATATAAGGCCGTATATCATCGGCAAAAGCCGTAAGAATCCGCACTATTTCCCTTCTTTCTTCGTATCCCAGTTCAACTATCTCATTGTTTATTTCAACTATCTCAGCAGGTTCAATGAACACAGTCTTTCCCGAGGCAGACTGATCGTGGATCAATCCCCTGATCTTTCTCTTGTCGAAGGTATTTACCGGGATAACTCCCCTGCCGTTCCTGACCGATGCTGCCGTGTCGGAATCGACAATACCATCAGCCTGGGCCTGTTTCAGGATCGAAGCCATCCTTCTTGAAGCAAGAATTCCTTTTTTTACTATGTCATCCCTGATCTCCCGGAGCCTGGGTGATGCATTATCGCGAATTCTTCCCTCCTTGTCGACAATCCGGTCGGCTGCTTCAAGTACAAAAGGATAAAATTTTGCCCTGGAACAGACAGATTTCAGGGAAGGATAATCCTTTTCATCTTTCTTTCTGAAAAAGCTTATCACCTCCTTTACCGTGGTTACTGATCTTTTCAAATCGAAGACTTCAAATACTTCAGGGAATGACCCCTGTATCCTTATCTTATTAAGTGATAATGAGATATTGTAATAATGTTCAGATGGGAAATAGTCTTCAAACCTGAGTATATTCTGGAATTCCCATACGGCTGCCAGGTTAAATCCAATCAGTTCATGATCATTGCTGAAAGTGATCCTGTCAACTTTCTCCCTACCCATATCACTGAGGCAGTTCTCGGAAACGAGTTGACGGATCCTGTCAAATCCTATCTTGGTTTCAAAGTTTTCGGGATATATCATCTTATGTCTTAAAGTCAATTATGAAGACCAAAATTAAGAAAAAATGAGCATCAACCCGGCAAAGACCCGGAAAGTCTGGCACTAACGTTAACAATTGTTAAAATGCATTTACTGCGGAGTCGCTGTTCTGGTTTTTTCTACATTTGAGTATAACAAAACCCTAAATACCATCAAATGGAAATTAAAAGACTTATAACCGGTGGTTTTCTTTTTATGCTTTTTTCTGTATCACTATCAGCTCAGACAGAAAAAACAGATCTGACAATGATTTACCGGATCAAGCAGGAAGGCATGAGGAATTCGGCTATTGAGGACCTTGCTTTTGGTCTGACGGATCTTACCGGGCCAAGGCTCACCGGATCGACAGGTGGATCGAGGGGGAATGAATGGGCGAAAAAGAAGATGGAGGAGCTGGGGTTCCAGAACGTAAGGCTGGAGGAAGCCGGTGATTTCAGCCGTGGCGGATGGGATAACCTCAAGGCTTATGCTGCGATGACAGCTCCCTACTATTCCAACTTCGCGTGCAATCCTGTGGCATGGACAGGAAGCACTGCCGGTGTTATAAGGTCGGAAGTTATTCTCATGGATGTAAAAAATGAAGCAGATCTTGAAAAATACAAGGGGAAGATCCGGGGGAAGATAGTGATGATGCCCTCAACCTCCAATTACCAGGTAAGTTATGAGCCGCTGGCACACCGGTACAGTGAAGAAGAACTTGAACAGCTTGCCATGGCCGATTCTCGTCAGGGAAGAAGGCCGATGCCGGGTGATTATGCTCAGTATATGGCACAAAGGGCTCTCAGGACTCTTATCACCGAGCTTATTAAATCTGAAGAAGCTGCAGTTATCCTGAACAACTCGGGGACCTTCAATGTTCCCAGGTCGGGTAGCGTCAGTTACAAGGCAGGTGATCCTGAGCCGCTTGCCGAACTTAATCTTCCTACCGAAGCGCACGGAAGGATGGAAAGGCTGATCAGGAACAATGTGAAGGTTGAAATGGAGATCGAGATTCAGAACAGGTTCTTTGCGAGTCCAAAGGTTTACAATGTTATAGGGGAGATTCCCGGGACCGATAAGCTCCTTAAGAATGAGGTAGTGCTGATAGGCGCTCATCTCGATTCATGGCATGGCGGGACCGGGGCTGCGGACAACGCATCGGGCTGCATCGTAATGATGGAAGCTCTCAGGATACTGAGAAGCCTCGGCGTATCACCCAGGAGGACTATAAGGATTGCCCTGTGGGGCGGGGAAGAACAGGGACTGTTCGGTTCGAGGGGATATGCAAACACTTATCTTGCCGATGCGCAGACCAAAGCTCACAAGCCTGATTTCGACAAGTTTGCAGTTTATTTCAACATGGACAACGGAAGCGGTAAATACAGGGGGATTTATCTCCAGGGCAATGACATGGCAAGGCCCATCTTCGAGGAGTGGTTCAGGCCCTTCGAGGATATGGGAGCTTCCACCATAACAATAAGAAATACAGGAGGAACTGATCATCAGTCATTTGACGGTCTGGGTTTACCTGCCTTCCAGTTTATTCAGGATGAGATTGAATATGACCGCGGTTACCACACGGTGATGGACACATGGGAAAGGCTCTCACTTGATGATCTGCGTCATAATGCCATTATCACAGCTTCATTTGCGTATAATGCCGCCATGAGAGATGCCCGTATTCCCGTAAAACCTGTTACCGAAAGGAGCGCTGCTCCTGCCGGAAGAATGATGCCTGCTCCTGCAATGAATTAAAACCCGGAGGCAATGAAGATCACAACTCCTCTTTTCATATTGCTCTTTTTCACAGGTATCTCATGCAGCAATGATAACCATGAACTGCTTGTTGAAGCCGAATCGTTTTTGGATAAAGGAAGCTGGCTTGTTGATCCTCAGTTTACCGAACAGATGGGCTCTCCCTATCTTCTTGCTCACGGTCTGGGAACTCCCGTGAGGGATGCTTCCACGACTGTTACGATTCCGGCACGAGGGAAATATCATGTGTGGGTCAGGACGCTTAACTGGGCAAAGGGTGACTGGGAGGCTCCCGGCAGGTTTAAAATTGTGATAAACGGGATAGAACTTAAAAGCATCCTTGGAACAGGAGTTGAATCATGGCACTGGCAGTATGCAGGAAGAGTGCCGATTGAAGACCCGGCCCTGAAAATAGTACTGAAGGACCTGACCGGATTTGACGGAAGATGCGATGCAGTTTACTTTAGTACAAAAAAAACAGCTCCGCCTTCAGATGGTTCAGGGCTCGCTTCATGGAGAAAAAAGCTTGGCGGGGATGAGGATATTCCTGAGCGTCAAGCAGAATTTGATCTTGTGATAACCGGCGGCGGCATTGCAGGCTGCGCTGCAGCAATTGCGGCTGCCGAACAGGGACTTCTTGTTGCTCTGGTTCACGACAGGCCGGTCCTGGGAGGAAATGCAAGCAGTGAAATACGCGTTCATACCGAGGGAATAGCATGGAAATCTGAAAGAATAATAAACATGCTCAACACCGTATGGTGGCCTAACGGATCGCCCGAAGCAATGAAGGACGATAGAAAGCGGCACGACAATATGGCGAAATATAAAAACATAAGCATATTTCTTAACTGGAGGGTATACTCTGCGAACACCGAAGACGGAAAAATTACCTCGATCGATGCGCGTCAGACGGCAACAGGGAGGAGGATGCGCTTCAGTGCTCCCCTTTTTGCCGATTGCACGGGCGACGGCTGGATAGGTTACTGGGCGGGCGCTGAATTCATGTACGGCAGAGAAGATTCTTCAAAATATGGCGAAAGCCTGGCCGGCTACGGGGAACTCTGGAGCCCGTCCAGGGCTGACGGCAAGGTTATGGGTTCGTCTGTTCTCTGGACGACCTATGACGCCGGGAAAGCGGTAACATTTCCCGATGTTCCCTGGGCAATGGATGTTGCCGGTGACCATACAGCTTTATCGGGAACCTGGCAATGGGAGTTTTCGCGTGATGACCTGAACCAGATAGATGACGCGGAGTACATACGCGACCATATCCTTAAAGCCATATACGGATCATTCAGCAATGCAAAGAAGGACCCGGCAAATGCCAATATCGGACTCGACTGGGTAGGATATCTTGTTGGCAAAAGGGAATCGAGGAGGCTGACAGGCGATTACATTTACACTTTCAATGATGAAAGGAATATGACTGAATTCCACGATGCAGTGGCAATGGAAACAAGAAACATTGATGTTCATTATCAGCAGGCTGAAGCTGACAGTGCGATGCCCGACTTCATGTCGGAAGCCCTGTATCACAAGGTGGATCACTATTATATACCCTACAGGACACTTTATTCGAAAAACATAGAAAACCTTTTCATGGCCGGCCGGTGTTTCAGTTGTTCCCATGTAGGGCTTGGTGGTCCGAGGGTGATGCATACAACTGGTCAGATGGGTGTTGCCGTAGGATATGCAGCTTCACTGTGCAGGAAATACAATACAGTTCCGAGGGGTATCTACGAGAATCATATAGCCGAACTGAGGAAGCTTATCGGAATAGAGTAATGTAAGCCTCGAATCATTCGGATCTCAGCAGTCAGCCCCCAATTATTTATTGTCAAGTCCCTTCATGGAAAGCTGGATCCGTTTTCTTTCAATGTCTACATCCAGCACCTTTACCATCACATGCTGATGAAGCCTGACCACTTTTGAGGGATCGGACACGTAAGTGTTACTCATATTTGAAATATGAACCAATCCATCCTGCTTTATGCCTATATCAACGAAAGCTCCGAATTTTGTAACATTTGTTACAATTCCGGGGACTATCATTCCGCTTACAAGATCCTCCATTGAATGAATATCGGCAAATCTGAACTCCTTTATAGCTGACCGGGGGTCTCTGCCCGGCTTGGCCAGCTCATCCATTATGTCCTTCAGAGTGGGCAGACCTGTTGCTGAGGTGATGTACTTTTCAAGCCTTATTGCCTTCCGTTTTTCATCGTTTGTCATCAGTTCCCTGATATCGCAGCCCATGTCGGCTGCCATCTTTTCGACGATATGATAGCTTTCAGGGTGAACGGCGCTTGAATCGAGTGGATTTTCAGCGTTTCTGATTCTGAGGAATCCGGCGCTTTGTTCGAATGCCTTTTCTCCCATCCTCTTCACTTTCATAAGTTCGGTCCTTGACCTGAACGGGCCGTTTGCCGTGCGGTAATCCACCATATTCTGTGCAAGCTGTGGACCGAGTCCCGAAACGTAAGTAAGAAGGTGTCTGCTTGCCGTATTGACCTCAACGCCTACTGCATTTACACAGCTTAAAACAACCTCATCAAGAGCGTTCTGAAGTTTAAGCTGATCTACATCATGCTGGTACTGGCCTACTCCTATCGATTTGGGATCGATCTTTACGAGTTCGGCAAGCGGGTCCATCAGCCTTCTCCCTATTGATACCGAACCCCTGACCGTTACGTCATAATCGGGGAATTCCTCACGGGCAACCTTTGATGCCGAATAAACGGACGCTCCGGCTTCACTGACCACGAATACCTGGATATCCCTGTCGAATTTTATCCACTTTATGAAATCCTCCGTCTCACGGCTTGCTGTCCCGTTGCCTATTGCTACAGCTTCTATCCTGTATGCACTGACAAGTGTAAGAATCTTTTTGACCGACAGGGCTGTTTCGTTCTGGGGCGGATGGGGGTAAATTGTTTCGTTATGAAGCAGGTTGCCCTGCCTGTCGAGGCAGACCACCTTGCAGCCGGTTCTATAGCCGGGGTCAATTGCCAGGACGTTCTTCTCACCGAGAGGAGATGCAAGGAGAAGCTGCTTCAGGTTATCCGCGAAAACTCCAATAGCTTCACCGTCAGCCTTTTCCTTTGAAATATTTCTGAATTCGGTCTCCATCGATGAGGAAAGAAGCCTTTTCCAGCTGTCCCTTACAGCAACTTCAACAAGTGATGAGGATTCGTTCCTTCCCCTGACGAATATTGAAAACAGCAGATCAAGTGCATTTTTCTCATCCGGTTCAACTGAAAGACGGAGGAAACCTTCATCCTCTCCCCTTCTCATTGCAAGAAGTCTGTGCGAAGGGCATTTTCTGAGGGGTTCGGACCAGTCAAAATAGTCACTGAACTTTATGCCTTCGGTTTCCTTGCCCTTTACAACCTTCGAATAAATGACAGCTTCCTTCTCGAAGAGCCGTCTTAGCTGTCTTCTCGCCTTTTCGTCTTCGCTCACCCATTCGGCGATGATGTCGGAAGCTCCGGCTATCGCCTCTTCCACGCTTTTCACCTCATCGTTCAGGAACTCTTCAGCCTTTCGCCGAGGGTTGATTTCCTTCTGATCCATGATAATGGCAGCGAGAGGTTCGAGGCCTTTTTCCCTTGCAATGGTTGCCCTGGTGCGTCTCTTTGGCCTGTATGGAAGGTAGATATCCTCCAATTCAGCCATAGTGACAGCATTATCGATTTTTTCCCTGAGTTCGGCAGTCATCTTCTCCTGCTCTTCGATCGATTTAATAATGCTTTCGCGCCGGGCATCGAGTTCTTTGAGCCTGACATATTCTTCCTTTATGTGAAGCAGTTGTACCTCGTCCAGGCTTCCGGTCATCTCTTTCCTGTACCGGCTTATGAATGGGATGGTAGCCCCGTCGTCCATCAGACGGATCGTGTTTTCAACCTGCCAGACATGCAGGCCAAGCCTTGAGGCGATAAGCTTAATATTCTTATTCAACTCCATTTTCAAATTCTCAAATTTTCAAATTTGTTACTCAACATACAGAACCAGTCCTTTGAGGTACTCACTCTCCGGATGGTAGATATTGACCGGGTGATCCGGGGGCTGGCTCATCTGATGAAGTATCCTCACCTTTCTTCCGGTGTTTGCTGCTGCTGCAAACACCGATTTCCTGAAGTTTTCCCTGCTTACGACCTGGGAGCAGGAGAAAGTAAAAATAATGCCTCCCGGCTTTATCATCTGTATGGCTTTCATATTTAGCCTTTTGTATCCCTGGAGAGCATTGTCGAGCGCATTGTTGTGTTTTGCAAAGGCAGGAGGATCGAGAACGATAAGATCGTATTTTCCTTTTATCCCGTTAAGGAACTCAAATGCATCAGCCTGTATCGAGGTATGCCTGCGGTCGTCGCCGAAATTGAGTCTTACATTTTCATCAGCCATTTGCACGGCTTGTGCGGAGCTGTCAACGCTGTCGACCAGGCGGGCATTTTTCATGGCGTATACCGAGAACCCTCCCGTATAGCCGAACATATTCAGAACGCTTCTGTCCTTTGTGAATTCACCAAGGAGTTTTCTGTTCTCCCTCTGGTCTATAAAGAAACCGGTTTTCTGGCCGCCAACCCAGTCGATCCTGAATCTGAAACCGTATTCCGTTACGATAACGGATTCGGAACTGCCATGGAGAAATTCGTTTTCGGGTCTTATTCCCGACATGAACGGAATTGTCGATCCGCTTTTGTCATAGACGGCGCTGATCTTCAGGTGAGGCAGCCCGCTCAATATTCCGGCCAGCTCTCTTCTGATCCTGTACATGCCAACAGAGTGCGTCTGCATAACGATCACTCCATTGTAATAGTCGGCTACAAGTCCGGGCAGACCGTCCCCCTCTCCATGTATCAGTCTGAAGACATTCAGTTTGTGATTGCCTGTCAGACCGGCGGCTTTCCTGAATTCAAATGCACGTTCAATGGTCTGTCTGAAGAAACCGACATCAGGTTCAATATCGGTGAATGACAGGATTCTTACCGCTATTGAGCCGGGTTGGTAGTGTCCGACAGCAAGAAAGTTGTTATTATTGTCGAAGACCTTAACAATATCGCCTTCAGCAGGTGTTCCGGAAATTTTTTTTATTGCTCCTGAAAAGATCCATGGATGAAGTCTTTTCACAGACTGTTCCTTTCCGGATTTCAGAGTTATTTTAATTTCCATTCAGAAGCTTTTTATAAATCTGATGACATACCCAGGCATCTGTTGCGGCATAAACAATCTGGGCTTCTGAGAGTTGTTCCGCTTCCCAGTCAGTTACCTGCTGGCGTTTTGATATTCTGAATCCCAGGACAATTGCAGCCAGCTTTTTCAAACCGGAAACCTCAATGCCATAATCCCTTACAAATTTCTGAAGATCAACAAAGCCTGAGGGTTCAAATCCCCTTACATTTCTGAGGAAACGTATGTCGTCATGCACGGCGACGCCTGCCTTGATCACGTTTTCATTTGCAAGAAGGCTTGCGAGCTGAGGAGGGATTCCGATTTTATTAATTCTGACCAGGCAGGCAAGCTCTTCATTTGCCAGCTGGATAAGAGACACTTTGTTCTTCTTCCCTTTTTTGAATGAAGGCCTTGTTTCGGTATCAAATCCCAGAACCGCTGATCCCCTGAGTCTTGGGAAGGTTTCATTAAATGTCTCCATATCCTCGATGAGCACTATCTCGCCCCTGAACCACGACAATTCGAACTTGCCTATTTCCTCTTCAGAAATTGTCTGTACGTATCCGTTATTTTCCATTTCCTCTAAAGTCCTTTTGTCTCCTTGTAATGAACCAGTCGGAAGTTTTTCTTGCCTGATCATCCGGATCACGTGGTTCCGTCATACTTATCTCTTCTCCCGAGTAGATGAATCTATGAATTGCCCTTAGTGAGTTAAGCAATTTCTGTCCCCAGTAATTTTCGAAATTCAGCCGGCTTTCCCACACGGCGTCATTCATTACCTCCTGAGTGCCTGTCTGATAAAGCAGTAAAAAATCCTTCAGATCCTGGTAAATGTCTGCCATGTCTTCGGAAATACTTGAAGCAACAGGTCCTTCAGCCTCGTTGAACTTTTCGTCAGCCATATCCACATAATCATCGGCAGTTCCGAATTTATTTCTGAGTTCATCATGTATCCTGAACCAGTCGGCTTCAGTGACGAATTTTTCATTTCCGTCTTCAAAATAAGGTTCGAGCGAAGGAAGCAATGAAGCCTTGATATAAAGGTAAGGAAGGATTCGCTGCAGTATCTTAAACAGTTCATCTCCCTTCATCCGGCCTGCATTTTCGGCATATTTGCAGAATTCCATAGCCGTCGCCGTAAACTCGACTACACTGCGGGAATAAATCGGATCGTTCTTGCTTGTCATGTTAAATTTTAATAAACAGACCTGCAAAATTAGGTAAAATGTACCTAAGAGTTATCCAAAAAGAATTAAAGTTTGATAACTTTAAGCACTCTAAACCCATGCCGGAGGCTCCGGATGAATTATAAAACAACACAAACACTGGCAAATATGAAGAAAACTCTTTCAATTTTTATTGTAATCCTTATGGCGGGGATAATATTCTCCGGCTGCGGAAAAAAGATCAACATTCTGACTGAACAGGAGATCGCCGACGGCTGGTCGCTGATGTTCGATGGCAGCAGCCTTAACGGATGGCGCGACTTCAAGGGAGAAGAAGTGAGTATAGCTCCCTGGAAGGTTGAAAAGGGATTGCTCACATCCCTGGGACTGGGAAGCGACAGCACAGGTTATATTGTCTCTACGAGAGATTATGAAAATTTCATAATTGATTTTGACTGGAAGATATCAGAAGGAGGTAACAGCGGTCTGCTCTACCATGTGGTAGAGAGGCCCGAGCTTAAGGTTCCTTATGTAACCGGTCCTGAGTACCAGCTTATTGACGATATCGGATTTGCAAGTCCGATAGAGGAGTGGCAGAAAGCTGCGGCAGATTACGCCATGTACACCTGCGATCCGGCGAAAAAAGAGCTGAACAAGGCTATGAAATGGAACAACTCCAGGATAGTCTTTGACAACGGCCATGTCGAACACTGGCTCAACGGTCAGAAGGTATTGGAATTCGAGGCCTGGACTGAAGACTGGTTCTCAAGGAAAAACAGCGGCAAATGGGACAATGCTCCCGAGTACGGACTTGCGAGGAGCGGGGTATTTGCCCTCCAGGATCATGGCAGCAGGGTTTGGTTCAGGAATATGAAGATTAAGGAATTGCCCCGGAAACCGCAACAGGAGAACCTTTTCAACGGTACTGACCTTACAGGCTGGGAAATTTACGGAACTGAACAATGGTATGTAAAGGACGGTGAACTGGTATGTGAAAGCGGGCCTGACGAGGAATACGGATATCTCGGGACAAGGAAATATTATGATGATTTCGATCTGAGCCTTGAGTTTAAACAGGAGGCGAACGGAAACAGCGGAGTGTTCATCCGTTCCTACATTAAGACCGGAGTGCAGATCTCGGGATGGCAGGTTGAGGTGGCGCCTCCCGGAAATGATACGGGTGGCATCTATGAATCATACGGCAGGGGATGGATTTATCAGATCCCTGATGAGAAGGAAAATATCCTGAAGAAAGATGAATGGAACACCATGAGGATCAAGGTTGAAGGTGACAAGATAACCACCTGGCTGAATGGCGAGGTAATGACTGATATGAATGATGAAAAGATCGGACAGGGCAAAGGAAGGATACTTTTACAAATACACAGCGGGGGCGGCATTAAAGTAAGGTGGAGGAATCTCCAGCTTACCGAACTTTAAGCTCCTCATTTAAGAGCATATTATAGCCATGACAAAAATCTTATCAAAAAGGCTTCACAGGGCATCTGTGATACTCCTGCTCTTTTCTCTTTCATTAAACGGATATGGTCAGGATGATGCGCTTTCACTGTCTGAAGGATTCAGGAATCCCCCCGAATCAGCCAGACCTCGTACATGGTGGCATTGGACCAACAGTAACGTCACAAAGGAAGGCATAACAAAGGATCTTGAATGGATGAAAAGAGTCGGCATAGGGGGAATGCAGCTGGCCGATGTAGCAGCCGGACAAGGCCAGACGGTTGACAACAAGATACTGTTCATGTCGCCCGAATGGCTGGATGCCGTAAAGCATACAGCCTCAGAAGCTGAGAGGCTCGACCTCGAGATGACAATTTTCAGTTCAGCCGGATGGAGTCTGACCGGCGGACCGTGGGTCAGACCCGAACAGGCAATGAAAAAACTGGTCTGGAGTGAAATGAATCTGAAGGGGCCTCTTACTTTCACAGGAAAGCTTCCTGACCCGCCATCATACGAAGGGCCAATCAGGGATCTTTCCAACTCGCCCAAACCGGTTCCCGGATTTTATAAGGATTGTGTTGTTCTGGCATTTCCTACACCTCCGGAAGAAGCTGAAGCTGCTCCTGCAGTTGCATCCGCAATTACCTCTTCGGGAACTGTTGATCCGGCCGCCCTACTTGATGACGACCTTAACAGTTCATGCAGGGTTGCAGCAGGAAAGGATAAGAAAGGATTATGGATCGGGTACACTTATGAAAAGCCGTTTACAGCCAGGGCAATAACTCTCGCCAACCGTTCGGGAATACCGGAGGGCAGACTTCTTGCGGGCAACAACGGGACTGATTTCCGGACAATTGCCCTTTTCCCCGGAGCTCAGCTCTACCGCGCCGGCAAGGTTGCCACATTCTCTTTCCCCGCAGTAACGGCAAAGTATTTCAGAATAGAATTCACAGGCGCTCCGATGAAGCCCGATGATGTGATGAGGGAGATTGTCAATCCGCCCGACACGGCTTACACGTTTGGCGAGATAAAGCTGCATTCAGGGCCCAGGATACACAGGTGGGAGGACAAGGCAGGCTTTTATCACCTTTTTAATTACGAGCCTGTTGCATCGGGTGAACTGGTCCCCGGTTCAGGGATCGATCCTGCATCGGTTATCGATCTCACAGCAATGCTTACCCCTGAGGGGCAGCTGAACTGGAAAGTTCCTGAAGGCAACTGGACTGTAATGCGTTTCGGGTATTCCCTAACAGGTTCGAAAAACAGGCCGGCTGTCGCGGCAGGTTCAGGCTATGAAACCGATAAACTTAGCCGCGAACATACTGAAGCGTATATCAGAGAGTACACTGAGCCAATTGCTGCAGCCCTTGGACCTCTTTACGGCAAAACGCTGAGAAGCGTAATGCTCGACAGCTGGGAAGCCGGAATGCAGAACTGGACCGATAACATGCTTGCAGAATTCAAAAACAGGAGAGGATACGACCTTAAGCCGTTTCTTCCCGGTCTTGCCGGCAGGGTGATGCTTAACGGAGAAGTGAGCGACCGGGTTTTGTGGGATTTCAGGCGCACTCTTGCCGATATGTTTGCAGAAAACCACTATGGTGTTCTGACCTCCTACCTTAATAAACAGGGAATCAGCACATACGGTGAAGCCTCGGGAGTTTCCCTGGAGATCCTTGAAGATGCCCTCCTCTGCAAGAAATATGTGGATATTCCCATGGGGGAATTCTGGTACAGGGCTCTGCATCCCGAGCTGATGTACTATCAGGATGTCAGGGGCGCAGCTTCGGCATCGCATATCTACGGAAAGAAGCTGGTTGCTGCAGAAGCCTATACAGGAGGAGGTTATGAATCGCCAAATACTCTGAAAAAGATAGGAGACTACTGGTTTGCGCAGGGTATCAACCGTTTTGTATTCCATACCTCGGCTCATCAGCCGGTCGACACAAAACCTGGTAATACCATGGTAGGAACTCATATAAACCGGAACATTACCTGGGCAGAGCAGGCCGGGCCGTTTATGACCTATCTTGCCAGGAATTCATTTATGCTTCAGCAGGGCAGATTCGTCGCCGACCTCGCCTACCTTCTTGATGAAGGCGCTCCGTCGACGATGCCGATATGGGGTACGGGACTAATCCCGGCTCCGCCTGAAGGCTATGACTATGATTACATTAATGCCGACGTATTGCTTAACCGGATGAGTGTTTCCGAAGACGGGAAGCTCCTGCTCCCTGACGGAATGAGCTATTCGGTTCTGGTTCTTCCGAATTCCGGCAGAATGACGTTTCATGTGCTTAAAAAGATTAATGAACTGGTAAAGGCCGGAGCAACTGTAATTGGTCCCAAACCGGTTACAACTCCCGGCTATTCAGGCATTCCCGGCACAGATCAGGCCTTCAGCGACATTGTGGATGAGTTATGGGCTGACCTTGACGGTATCAGCCGTACGAAAAGGATGGCAGGCAAAGGAAGGATATTCTGGGGGACTCCGGTCAGTGTAGTACTTAATAATCTTGGGATATATCCCGATCTGGAATATTCAAGGAAGCTTGATTTAAAAATAGACTGGATACACAGGAAAGCGGGAGATGCTGATTTCTGGTTTTTGGTTAACTCCTCTGAAAAACACTTTGACACTGAATTCAGGTTCCGGATAAAAGGCATGGAGCCGGAAATCTGGGATCCGCTGACCGGCACATTGTCGGAGTGCAGGTACTCCATTGAGGACAAGGGCACGGTGGTTCCGCTGTCGCTTGAAGCCGGAAAATCGCTTTTCGTAGTGTTCCGGAAAAAAGCAGTAAGCAACGAAAAGCCGGGAGAAAAAAGCGTCATTGAGCAGCTGACTGCCATTGCCGGTCCCTGGGAAGTATCATTCCCTGCCGGAGCCGGGGCTCCTGAAAAAGCTGTTTTCAGCAATCTGCAGTCATGGACGGCGAACGAGGATGAAGGCATAAAATACTTCTCGGGAACAGCTGTCTATAAAAACACTGTTAAAGTTCCGGGAGCATGGCTTAAAAGTGGGTTGAAGCTGTACCTCGATCTTGGAAACGTGGCCGATATGGCAGAGGTTACAGTAAACGGCAATAATGCCGGGCTTCTGTGGACCTCCCCTTTCAGGACAGATGTTTCCGGACTTTTAAAGAAAGGCGTGAATGTAATTGAGATAAGAATTACCAATCAGTGGACCAACCGGCTTATCGGAGATCAGAAGGCTCCTGCCGCGAACAAGGTGCTCAATTCCCAGGTAATGGTATGGGGAAGAAATCCTGTTGAATCAGGTTTGCTTGGTCCGGTTACAATACTAAAATCAACCGAATAAATGAAAAAGATCTGTGTCTGCATTGTTATTTCCTTAACAATGATTGCCTACCGGGCAGAAGCACAGGGCCAGAAGCCCGCAAATGATGTTGTGGCAGGCATTCCTGTGAACTACGATGAATCGAAGGTCGGAACATATACACTTCCCGATCCGCTGTTGATGGCCAACGGAAGGAAAGTTAAGAATGCAAAGCAATGGACAAGGAAGAGAAGACCTGAGATACTTTCTCTTTTTGAAGAGTTCCAGTATGGAAAGGTTCCTTCGCGGCCTTCAGATATGACCTTCAATGTGTTTGACAGGGGTACGCCCGCGCTGGACGGTGCTGCCGTCCGGAAACAGGTTACAGTATATTTTACAAAAGACACATCGTCGCATAAAATGGATATTCTTATCTACCTGCCTCGAGATGCAAAGGAACCTGTGCCTGTTTTCCTCAGTATAGGTTTCATGCCGAATGCAACAGTCACTGATGATCCCGGCATAAAGGCAGGAATGATGCGTGATCCTGAGGGAAACCTGGTCCCGGTACAGAGAAAAGGCGGGTTCGGAAGAATGGATGTGAACCAGTTCCTGTCGGAGGGCATCGGTTTCGCCACAGTCAATTACAGTGAAATTGAGCCGGATTTTGCCGAGGGTATCAGGTACGGCATCCGGGGATACTATCTGAAGAAGGGACAGGATTATCCTGCACCCGATGAATGGGGAGCCATTTCAGCCTGGTCGTGGGGACTAAGCAGGGTGATGGATTATTTCGAGACCGACCCGCAGATCGATGCCGGGAAAGTAGCTCTTTTCGGAGTGTCGCGGCTTGGAAAAACGGCACTATGGACGGGAGCCCGCGACCAGAGGTTCGGGATGGTTATTGCAAGCTGTTCCGGTGAAGGCGGCGCCGCACTCTCGAGAAGGAATTATGGTGAGAATATCGATCACATGACACATCCGACCAGGTACTTCTATCAGTTTGCCTCCAACTGGAGGAATTATAGGGACGATCCGTCCAAATCGCCTGTTGATGCTCACATGCTGATTGCCCTGATGGCTCCGAGGCCGTTGCTGCTTCAGACCGGCACCACCGACAACTGGTCCGATCCCAAGGGTGAATTTCTTGCGGCGGCGGCTGCAGGACCGGTTTACGAGCTTCTCGGCAAAAAATCACTTGGAACTCAAATATGGCCTGAAGCAGGAGTTCCGGTCCTGAATGACCTCGGATACTATATGCACGAAGGAGGACACGGATCCATGCCGTCTGATTTCCCTGTGTTTATCAGTTTTATGAAGAAGCATTTCTTCGGGAAATAGCTCTGACAAACCAAAATAAAGGAGAAACATTAAAAATTAAAAGATATGAAAAGCAATCGCAGGGATTTTCTGAGGATCTCCGGTCTTACCGGACTCGGGCTTGCCGGAAGCAGCCTTTTGAGAGCTTTTGGAAGTGAGTCATCCTTGCTGTCAGTACAGGGCAGCCAGGAATTCAACATGTCGGGCTATGCTGCTCCCCGCCTCGAAGCTGTCAGAATTGGTTTTATAGGACTTGGAAACAGGGGTCCGGGCCACGTAAGGAGTATGAGCTTCATTGAAGGCGTCGATATCAGAGCCCTTTGTGATGTGGTTCCCGAAGAAGTTGAAAAGACCAGGAAACTTATAGAACCATATGGTTTCAAGCCAGTTCTTTTTTCAGGCGACCCTGAGGGATGGAAGAGAATGTGCGAAAGGGACGATATAGATCTTATTTATATATGCACCCCATGGAATATGCATGCCGCGATGTGTGTTTACGCCATGGAGCATGGCAAGCATGTGGCGGTTGAAGTTCCTGCAGCCGTAACGATGGATGAGTGCTGGCAGCTGGTTGAGACTTCGGAAAAGACAAGGAAGCATTGCATGATGATGGAGAATTGCTGCTACGACTTCTTTGAACTCCTTACCCTGAACATGGCCAGGCAGGGATTCTTCGGCGACATTGTACATGGCGAAGGGGCTTACATACACAACCTGCTGGGCAGCAACTTCAACAAAAAAGGTTATTGGGAGATGTGGAGGCTGGAAGAGAACTCCACCCGCCGTGGAAATCTTTATCCCACTCACGGACTGGGGCCTGTCTGCCAGATAATGGATATCAACCGGGGCGACAGGATGAATTTCCTGGTATCTGTAATGAGTAAAGATTTCCAGATGAATGACACAGCAAAGACTCTTGCAGAAACCGATCCTTTCTATAAGAAATATGTCGACAGGAAATACAGGGGCAACATGACCACCACTACAATCCTTACTGAGAAAGGCAGGACTATAATGATCCAGCATGATGTGACTTCTCCAAATGTCTATTCGAGAATACATAAGATAAGCGGTACAAAAGCCGCAGCACTTAAGTATCCGCTCCCGGCAAAGATATCGGTAGGCGACGAATGGGTGAGCGACGAGGAAATGAAAGCTCTGGAGGAGAAATTCACCCCTGCCATTGTCAGAAAAGTAGGAGAACTGGCAAAAAAAGTCGGAGGCCACGGGGGAATGGATTTCCTTGAGAACTGGCGCCTTATCGACTGTCTCCGTAACGGGCTTCCCCTCGACCAGGATGTGTATGATGCTGCTCTCTGGAGCGCCGTTGCACCATTGAGCGAATGGTCGGTTGAAAGCAGGTCGTACCCTGTTCCGGTTCCTGATTTTACCCGCGGAGCCTGGAAGACAAACACACCGGTTGACATTGCGATGGAAAAGGGAGGGAACACTAAGGTTATCAGATAGAAGGGCTTAACATCACTTCTTCCATTTCAGCTTGCGACTGCTGTCCTGAATGATCTTGTTGTGATCAAGGAGCCAGCGGATGACTTTAATAACCTTTTCCTCAGGCTGCGTCACAAGTTTTACAAGTTCCTCAGGATCGGGTGATTGCAAGGAAAGGATATTTTTTATCTCTTCAAGTATTATGTCAAATTCGTATTTACTGAGATCAAGTTCATTTCTTTCCCGGCAGATGTCGCAGGTCCCGCAGCGGTCCGATTCCTCTCCGAAATAATCCAGAAGCATTACGGCACGGCACCTGTTGGCTGATTCAGCGTAATCGACCATTTTGTCGAGCCGTGAGACATACTTGTCCCTGACGTGAAGGTAGTTTTCAGGAGAGATCAGGAGAGCCTTTCTTTCAAGACGTTCCTCAGTAAAGATTACCAGCGATGTTTTTTTCCCCGGGATATACCTGATGATGTGCATTGACGACAGTTTTACCAGGTAATTGTACACTGTATCGCGTGTGATGGCAGCTTTTTTTGCCAGTGAATCTTCATTTATTGAAACAAACTCGGTGAACATGCCTGTGTAGGATCTGAGAAGAAGTTTTATAAAACCATCGAATGACTCATTTGCAACCTGGAACTTGTAAAGGTCGTCGCGTCCCACAATGAAATGTACCCTGGAGGGATTATTAATCTCTTCTGTGAATTCGACATATCCTTCCCGCTGGAGAAATGCAAGGCTGTTGTATGTTTCGATCACAGGAAGACGGAACTTTGAAACGAATTCTGCCATGTTAAAATCAAAGACGTTGTTCTTACCCGACCCGATGGGAACCAGAAGATAGTTACAGAGGGCTTCATAAACATCCTTGATCCTGTCGACCGGAGGAAATTTTTGCCGGAGTGAATCATAGAGACGTGTCTTGTCGGAAGGAGAATATAATAGCACAGCCCATGCAGGTTTTCCATCTCTTCCGGCTCTTCCGCTTTCCTGAAAATAATTTTCTATTGAATCAGGAATATCCCAATGGATCACAAATCTGACGTCTGCTTTATCGATACCCATGCCGAATGCATTGGTCGCAACTATCACACGTGATTTTCCTGTCGACCATGAAGCCTGCTTTCTGTCCCTCAGTTCGTCCGGAAGTCCTGCATGATAGAAATCAGCATTCACGTTGTTGGCAACAAGCATCTCAGCCACTTCCTTGCTTCTTTTTCTGCTGCGGACATAGACAATGCCGTTACCGCTTACACTTCCAAGTGTTTTCAGAAGGTAACTGCCTTTCTCCTCTACCTGACGGACAAGGTAGGAGATGTTTTTTCTTGCGAAGCTGGTCTTGAGCACGTTGAGTTTTCTGAATTCCAGCTTTTCCATAATATCATTCACCACCAGCGAGGTAGCAGTAGCAGTCAGTGCCAGGAAAGGCACGTCGGGGGCAATGATTTCCCTCAGGGAAGCAATCTTAAGGTAAGAAGGTCTGAAATCGTAGCCCCATTGGGATATACAATGAGCCTCATCGATGGCTACAAGCGAGAGGTTAATTCTTCCCGCTCTTCCCCTGAACAGGGGTGTGGAGATTCTCTCCGGGGAAACATAAAGGAACTTGTAGTCGCCATAAATGCAATTTTCGAGAGTGATATCAATTTCCTCCTTCGTCATGGCTGAATGGATCATCAGCGACCGGATGTCAAGGCTGTTCAGCCGGTTTACCTGTTCCTTCATCAGGGCAATAAGGGGAGTGATCACCAGGCAGGTTCCCTCCATGGCCAGTGCAGGGACCTGAAAGGTTATTGACTTACCGCCTCCGGTCGGCATCAGGGCGAGCGTATCCCTTCCTTCTGTTACGGAACGGATAATATCCTCCTGAAGAGGCCTGAAGGAAGTGAATCCCCAGTACCTGGTCAGGATTTTCCTGCACTGTTCGATTGTAACCGGCTGGCGGGGCATATACAAATGTAGCAACAAGTTTTCAGAGTGGTTATTTTTTTAGTAATTTGCGCCCACAAAAACCAAAAGGATCATACGATGTCATTTATTAAGGATAAAATACTTTTCGAAGGTTTGACCTTTGATGATGTTCTTCTTGTTCCTTCCTATTCCGAAGTGCTGCCGAGGGAGGTGGATATATCCTCCATGTTCAGCAGAAACATTAAGATAAACACTCCTGTCGTTTCCGCGGCTATGGACACCGTAACCGAAGATGAGCTTGCAATAGCAATCGCCAGGGAAGGAGGAATTGGCGTGATCCACAAAAACATGCCGATCGAGAGACAGGCTTCCCAGGTAAAAAGGGTAAAGAGGGCAGAGAACGTGATGATCTTCGATCCGATAACCATCGGTCTCGAAGCAACTGTAGCCGAAGCCATCAGCCTGATGACCGAATACAAGATTGGGGGGATACCTGTGATCGATAAGAGCGGAATACTAAAAGGTATAGTCACTAACAGAGACCTGCGGTTCGAGAACAATAAGAGCAAGAAGATAACTGAGGTGATGACCACCGACCTTATCACGACGAATCACCAGACCGATCTTCAGGCTGCAGCACGCATTTTACAGAAGCACAAGATAGAAAAGCTGCCCATGGTCGATGAGTCGGGGAAGCTGATAGGGCTGATCACATACAAGGATATTACAAAAACCAAGGATCGTCCGAACTCATGCAAGGATGAGAAGGGAAGGCTCAGGGTTGCCGCAGCAGTAGGGATTGCATCCGACACCCTTCTCAGAGTGGAAGCCCTGGTAAATGCCGGTGTTGATGCCGTTGTTATAGACACCGCTCACGCGCATACAAAGAGCGTGATAAGGATCCTGAAAGAAGTCAAGAAAACTTTTCCGTCGACAGAAGTGGTTACCGGAAACATCGGAACTGCAGAAGCAGCAAAGAAACTGGTTAGTGAAGGAGCTGATGCTGTTAAGGTTGGAATCGGCCCCGGATCGATTTGCACCACCAGGATCATAGCAGGAGTGGGCATTCCCCAACTGAGCGCTGTTTACAACGTTGCCAGGGCGATCGAAGGTTCAGGAGTTCCCGTAATAGCTGACGGGGGAATAAGATATTCCGGCGATATAATCAAGGCACTGGCTGCCGGCGCTGATTCTATAATGGCCGGATCGCTCTTTGCCGGTGTTGAAGAATCTCCGGGCGATACAATAATATATAACGGCAGAAAATTCAAGGCTTACCGGGGCATGGGGTCAATAGAAGCCATGCAGCAGGGATCAAAAGACCGTTATTTTCAGGATGTTGAGGACGATATCCGCAAGCTCGTTCCGGAAGGAATTGAAGCGAGGGTTCCCTACAAGGGTACATTGTCGGAAGTGATATTCCAGATGATGGGAGGACTGAGAGCCGGTATGGGCTACCTCGGGGCAAAGAACATCTCAGTATTGAAGGCGGAAAGCAAATTCACGAGAATAACTCATTCAGGCATTATCGAAAGCCATCCCCATGATGTTGCCATAACAAGGGAATCGCCAAATTACAGCAGGAAATCAATTGAATAATGGATCTCTTCGCAATGCCATGAGACAAAAAACAATCCTGAGCTCCATACTGTTCCTTCTGTCTCTTTCAACCGGCTTTTCGCAAAACGCCGATGAAAAGATCCTTATGACTGTAGCGGGAATGGATGTTGAGGCGGGTGAGTTTATAAGAATGTTCAATAAGAGCCCGGATCCGGATTACAAAGTTGAATTGGATGAGTATCTCAGGCAGTTCATTGCCTTTAAGCTGAAAGTTGCTGACGCCATGGAACATGGCTATGATACAACCTCCTCCTTCATGGAAGAACTTAGCGGGTACAGGCAGCAACTCGCCCAGTCGTGGCTCAGCGATCCGGATATTAAGGAAACAGTTCTCAGAAAAGCCTACCAGAGATACCTTGAGGAGATTAACGCATCACATATTCTCGTAAGTTGCAAGCCGGATGCATCGCCTGAAGATACTTTGAAGGCCTACAACAAAGCAGTCTCCTTACGGGAAAGGATAATTTCAGGAGAACCTTTTGCCGATGTTGCAAAGAGCGGCTCAGACGACAGGTCTGTTATCGTTAACAACGGCAACCTTGGATATTTCACTGTTTACCAGATGATAGCTCCTTTCGAAGAAGCTGCCTACAGCCTTCAGCCCGGAATGGTCTCCGAACCTGTAAGAACACCTTTCGGTTATCATATCATCAAAGTAAATGACCGCAGACCTTCAGGAGGGAGGATCAGGGTGGCTCATATAATGAAGTCGGCGCCTGCAGGTTCAGATGAAAAGATAATTCAAAAAGCCGAAAAAGAAATCAATGAGATTTATGAGCGGCTTGAAAAGGGCGAATCATTCGCCAGGCTGGCCTCAGAAAATTCAGATCACAGGGAATCGGCTGCCAATGGCGGTGAAATGAACTGGTTTGGTACCGGAGAGTTTATTAATGACTTTTCCGAAGCAGCATTTGCAATCAGGGATACAGGTGATTACACAAAACCAGTGAGGTCACCATACGGTTTTCATATTATTAAACTTCTCGAGAGAAAAGCGCCGGGTAGCTGGGAAGAAGCAAAACCTTTCCTGGAAAGCAGGCTCGACCAGTCAGAACTCGTGGCAATGGGTAAAAAGTCATTTATCGA
>JAKLIJ010000199.1 GCA_022709665.1 Bacteroidota bacterium | reverse complement strand
TCTATTACCTCCAGCCCCTTGTTCATAAGAGATGCCGAGTCGATGGTAACCTTGTTTCCCATCTCCCAGTTAGGATGCCTGAGGGCTTCCTGAGGCCTGACATTCTCAAGCATCTCCATGGTATAGTTCAGGAAGGGACCTCCGGAAGCAGTAAGAGTTATCTTTTCAACCGGGTTGCCCATTTCTCCTGCCAGGCACTGGAATATGGCGGAATGTTCCGAGTCGACCGGAATGATCCTGCTTCCCGATTCCTTGATAAGCTTCTTTATTATTTCACCTGCAATAACCAGGGTTTCCTTGTTTGCAAGGGCAATCTTCTTGCCTGCCTTTATGGCGGAAATGGCAGGCCTGAGCCCGGAATAACCTACCATGGCGGCAACAACCAGGTCGATGTTTGAGCCTCTTACAACCTGTTCAATCGCTTCTTCGCCGGCATATACCTTGACGGGATAGTCCCTCAGCGCTTCCTTGAGCTGCTGATAATGCGACTGATCGCCAATGACAACTGCATCGGGCTGGCAGGTGATCGCCTGCTGGGCGAGAAGCTTTATATTGCTTCCGGCAGTAAGAACCTCAACCGAAAACTCATCGGGATACCTGGAAATAACATCCAGTGTCTGGGTGCCAATCGAGCCCGTCGATCCGAGTAAGGCAATTTTCTTTGGCATAAAAACCCTTCCGTTAAAAGATAACGTATTTCTCCGGATCAAGCGGACTCCCCTTGTACCATATCTCAAAATGAAGATGAGGCCCGGAGGTATAAATTTCGCCCGAGTCGCCCACAATGGCAATTGCTTCGCCCGTCCGCACAAGATCGCCTGTCTCCTTCAGGAGTGAAGAATTATGCTTGTAAACTGAAACAATATTGTTCGAATGCTGAACCTCTATTACATACCCCGTTTCCCTTGTCCAGCCGGTGAAGATCACCGTACCTGCAAGAGCAGCATCAACCTGAGCCCTTGGACTTGTTACTATATCGGTGCCATAATGCTTTTTTGACTGGTCAAACTTTCCCGACACTATACCTCTTACGGGAGGGAAGAAATGAAGACTGGCAAGGCTTGTTTCGTAAACCGCGACCTGGCCCTGGGAAATATCGTACCTGCCCTCTGTTTCAATCTGGGCTCTCAGAGCCGAGTCTTCGGGTGAGGTACGAAAGGAGATACTGTTGTAGTTCATGGTGGTATCGCGTAAAGCCATTGAACTGGCAGGCCTGTCTCCTGAAATAATTGAGCTCAGGTTCTCAAAATAATGGTCCCTGAGGGCAAGTTCCCTTTCGAGCGAGTCGAGCCTTATTGCATTAAGGAGAATATTACGGCGCATTGTAACATCGGGATATCCGGGGATGAACTCCCTCAGATTTGTAAAAGCTATTAGTGATGCCGTCGCTCCCACGATAAAAAAGATCACAAAGAAGATCAGAAGGAAGGAATTGTACCTGGTCAGCCTTATCCTCCAAACCTCTTCAAAAGTGGTATCATTGGTAACGGCAAATTTGAACTTGTCGCGCCAGCTGGTTTTCTTCTTGTCGGTTTTAGCCATTTTTACTCAATGATTGGCCAGCAAAGATAATAAACCTCAGACAACCTTGACGGGTTTATCTTCACTTTGCCACAAACCATGCTTTGAGCAGACCGACATTGCGCTCAGGTTCATCGACACATCGGGGGCCACAATATGAAAGTCTATTTCAAAGTGAGCCGGCAGATTGCCGTAAACGCCCGGGGTGTAACGGGCTTCGGCCAGCAGCGTTTCTCTGTTCCAGAGCTGGATAAGGCTTATTGAATGATCGTATTCATCAGGGTGAGGATATTCGTCTCCGATCCTGACCTTTACAACAAATCTCTCGCCTCTGTTAACTTCATCGGCACAGATGACATGAGGCATATGACGGTCGAGATAATCCCGTTTCAGTTCTTTCTCTTCCTTATCTATATCCAGTGCTTGAAATACTCGTGGCATGTTTTTTTTGTTTGGTTAACAGACAAAAATAATTCTTATTCCATTTTAATTTGTCAATTTCCGGGGAAATATTATCTTTGCACCCACATTGCGGGGTGGAGCAGTGGTAGCTCGTTGGGCTCATAACCCAAAGGTCGGAGGTTCGAATCCTCCCTCCGCTACAAAGAAAAAGCCCTGTCGCGTTAGCGGCGGGGTTTTTTATTTCGAGCTGAGCATCAAACGCAGTTTGAATGCAAAGCGAAGAAATAAAAAATCTCGACAGCCGACGGAGGAGGCTGACAGGGTTTTTTCTTTGGGCTGTTATCCTCCTGAG
>JAKLIJ010000198.1 GCA_022709665.1 Bacteroidota bacterium | reverse complement strand
GGAAGAAAAGAGGAAGCGCTCGACCATTATCTTCAGGCAGGAGTAATGGACCCTGACGATATGCACACAGCAATAATGACCGGTCATTGTTACCTCGATCTCCGCGACTATGAGACTGCACTTAAGTATTATTTCAGGGTAGAATACAAGGACCCGGGAAACCTTAAGATACTACGCCCTATCGCATTCTGTTACTTTGCACTGGGACGCTTCGCAGATTCGGAAAAATACTATGAAAGGTTATCTTCAGGCAAACTGAGCGCCCATGATTACATAAACAGGGGGCATCTTGCCCTGTGTCAGGGACGAAGGAAAGATGCTGTTGATTTATACCGGCTTGGTATCAACAGCGGTCAGATTTCCAAAGAAGAATTCATGAATGTTTTTGAAGAAGACCGGCCGCTTCTGCTCTCGCTTGGAGTTAATCCGGAGGATCTTCCAATATTGCTTGACTACCTGTTGTTTTCTGTAGGATAACCGGCGCTGTCCCGGGTCCCGGGATATGGCGGAGGAGGACCATCTCCCTGCCTCCTGCCTGGATAAGGCCTGTCGCTGCGGAACCGGGAGGTATCGTTTTCCCTTCTCAACCTTTCCTGCTTCATCATTTCCTGACGCTTCTCATCCATTTCCTTTAAGCGGGCAAGCTGCTCCTTTGTAAGATTTGAATCGAGCTCCTTTCTCATAGCCTTTACATTGGAATCAAATTCCTTCCTGAACCGGCTCTGGGTTTCACTGTTTATCTTCGCATATTTGTCGAGAATAAGTTCAATCTTGGCCTTCTGCTCCTCATCGGGCTGAATGGTCCTGTAAAAGCCTTCCCTGAACCGCTCTTCAGAGAAATACATCCGTACCGGCTTCAACCTGGTCAGCCTGAGCTGTGCCGATGTCAACATTCCGATAACAACACCTATCAGAAGGATTATTACTGCAAAAATGATCTGACGTTTTTTCATGACTCTTCAGTTACCTGTAAGAAGATATACGAGACTTTCATCGTAACTGTTTCCAAGGCCAAGGAATGAATCCAGACTGAGGCTTCCCTGCACCATAAATATTGAGATCAGCAATATCACGATTGCTGCCACCCCTGTCAGGGCAATGCGGGAAAATACATTATTCAGGTTACGGACAGATTCCATTTCCCTGACAACCGTATTACCGGCCGAAGCAATTCGTCCGAGAACCTTATCGCGGAATCCGTCGCTGAACCTGTAGTCAACTCCTGCTTCCTCAAGTCCACGCAAACCTTTTTCAGGATCGCCGTCAATGTCGAGCGATCTGATTATCAACAATTTCAATTCTGATATTCTCATAACAATTACAATTTTCCCAATATTTCCTTCATCTGTTCCTGAGCCCTCGACAGCCTGGAAAGAACCGTCCCAAGCGGCAGATCCAGAATTTCAGCTGTCTCCTTGGTTGAGTAACCCTGTAGCATCCTCATGGTTACAATAACCCTGAATTTTGGATCGAGACTCATCAGAGCCTTGCCAACCAGTTCCCTTGCCTCCTTTTTCTCTTCAGTATCGTAATCGGCAACCTCAAACTCATACATCTCGTTGTTGCCCTTTTGGGAGAACGTAGAAAAGAACCTTTTTCGTCTTTTTATCTCATTGAGGGTTAAGTTGACAGCTATCTTCTGAATGTAGGTCGAAAGCTTTGCCTCACCCCTGAAATCTGAAAGAGAATAGTACAGCTTTATAAAAACATCCTGTCCAATGTCTTCAGAGAACACTGAATCGCCAAGCATACCCTTTACCGTCCTTGCAACCATCCCCTGATACCTGTTTACAATCTCCCCGAAAGCCTGTTTATCCCCCTCCAGCGAGAATTTAACCAGTTCAGCATCACTCTTCTGCCTGTACGATTCCATGATCATACTTCTTATAGACAATTAAAAGGACAACATTATTCCCGTTTGTTAATTTTTATTAACATAAGCGGTTTGGATCTGTGTCAGGATTCAGGAAACCAAGCTATTCGGAACTAACAACGTGTTGATTATCAGCTCCTATAAGTTCAAGCTCGTAATTCTTCGAATATCTTATCAGATACAACTTTTGATTTTCAAATCCATCTCCCGGATTCCGTCTCCTGAAATCAAATTCGGAATGAAGCAGATCGGGATTATGAATCTGTGGATGAGACAGGAAGGAGTCCTTTCCATGAATAGCCATACCGGAGAGAAAATAGTAGAGAACATCATAGCCCTGCCATGCATAGCTTATTTCCGGAGGCTCAGTCAGAAACTTTTCCCTGAATACCTTGTTGAAACGG
>JAKLIJ010000197.1 GCA_022709665.1 Bacteroidota bacterium | reverse complement strand
AAAAGTCTGCCCTGGCCTCGTAGTGATTTATCCTGTACCTCTGCAGGAATGCGGTTGACATGTTTGTTTTGTCAGTGTTTTCAAAGGAGTACCTGCTGTAGATCAATGCAAAATCAGCCGAAACCGTAGACGAGAAGGCGTGTTTCCACGCCAGCGAAGATCCGGCATTTGAATAGTCGTAGTCACTTTTTGATGCAAGTGAAAACTTGTCCCCGCTCAGATATATGAATGCCCTCAAAAGATTCCTGTCATTGATTTCGGCATTTGCAGACAGTGTGCCATCATAGAAGAAAGCACTGCTGTTCCTGACGTCATCATTCTTTATTCTTTTGAGTATCCAGTCGGAGTATGAGGATCTGAAACTGGCAACCACGGAGAGTTTGTCCTTAATAGCCGGAATCTCAATGGAGGAATGAGCAGTTATCGGACTGATGCCTCCCTGTCCGAAGAACTTCTTCTTGCTTCCCTGCCTTGTGGTGATGCTGAATACTGAGGAGAGCCTGCCTCCGTAACTGGCGGGAATGTTGCTTTTATAGAATGAGAAATCATTGATTATATCCGGATTGAATGCTGTGAAGAAACCAAAAAGATGTGAGGTATTGTAAACGGGAATCTTGTTTATATAGAACATGTTCTGATCTTCGGAGCTTCCTCTTACATTGAATCCCGAAGAACCTTCACCCACATTCTGCACCCCGGGCAGCATTCTTGCAACTTTCAGAAGGTCTTTTTCGCCAAAGGCGACAGGGATCTCTTTTGTCGCCTTGACAGTAATCCGGTCATAACCCATCTGGATACCCCTGACATGATCATAACGATTGGCAGTGACCCTGACAGCATCGATCTCAATAAGGTCTCTCTTCAGTTTTACAGACACGGAACCTTCTGAATAAACCTGCAGGTAATACTCCTGTTCCTTCATGGACATAAAGCTGAAAATGGCTTTGTACCTGCCCGGAGACAGCACAAGCCTGAACTTCCCTTCCTGATCGGTAACAGCGCCTGTCTTAAGCTCTTCGATGTAGACTGTTGCGCCGTAAAGAGGCTCAGAATTGGTTTCATCAACTATCCTTCCGCTGACAATGCATCTCTGGCCAACATCCTTCTTGTTTCTGTTACCGATTTCAAGTACTTCAACCGGAATGATCTCCTTCCCCTGTATATACTTCCTTTCAGTCTCAGTCAACCCTGACAGGCTGTCTGATACCGATGATCCTGAAACAGTGTGGTTGAATGGAGGCAACTCGGTGGTTATTGGCTTACCGGGATAGAGGTAGATATTGTTGCCGTCAGCGTATATGTTCAGTCCTTCCCTCTTCAGGGGATCGCTTAAAAGCCTGAACAGAGTAAGCGGCTGGGTGGCGGAAGTTATTGTCACATTCTTTATCCATTCCGGCTGAAAGAAAAACCGCACCTGAGTTTCGGCCTCTATCCTGTCAATGAAATCACTCAAGGGGGTGTTAATGAAAGATTCTGAGATGACAACACTATCCGCCTGTTGAGCCGACAAACCTGTGTACAGGCAAAGAGCGAGGCATATTGTCAGAATTCTTTTAGTCAACATAGCCAGTCAACTGTTGCGGTGTATCTGCTTTCCTGAATAAGGTGTTGCAGTAAGACATCAGTTCAATCATTCTCTCATCACTGCATCTGGAAACTTGTATGCGGTTTGCCTTTATGAACTGCCGGATGGCGGGCCTGATATCCTCCGGGAACAGATCAATGAAAGAACTGTTCCTTTTATAAGGCCCGAATGACCCGTTCAGAAACAGGTAACTCTTCTTCTTATCCGCGGAAAATTCGTAATGAAAATATTTGTAATTCTCGCTGCCTGCAGTCTCCATTGTCTCTTTTGACCAGTGATACAGGCATTTCAGATTATCTGAATCAAAGACAACCTGGTAATAGCGTGGTTCTCCCCGGAAATCCATTTTTGAAAAGGACCTTCCCTCAAGGGTGAAGGCTGAAATGAAGTCATGTGGCGGAATTATCCCTTGCTGAAGGGAACTGGTCCTGAGGAACACTATTAACTGCTGGTTGCAGATGTCATATTTCATTTCCAGCCCTTCATATTCCTTGCCCCTGAAAAACAATTTACCCGTGTATGGCCGGTCTTCACCGAGAAACTGGTGTCCCTGCTTCTTCCAGTAGATATCCGAATAAACGACACCGTTCACCAGGACCTGGTCCATTCCGTACTTATCCAGAACAAATTCATATAGCTGATCAAAATCTGCCTGCCCTGTATCCGTATTTGTCTGGGCATTGAGCAAGGGTTCTGCTGACAGAAACAGGAGAACACGTGCAATCACAC
>JAKLIJ010000196.1 GCA_022709665.1 Bacteroidota bacterium | reverse complement strand
CGTCCGGATTTATGTTCGGTCGCCTGTGGACAGCAGGAGGAAGTATCAAACAGTATATTTCATCAGGGAAAAAAATTACATTCACCATCGGCCTTGACGCTATGCTTACCTACACCCGCGATTCGACGGCTTCTCCTCATACTCTTTACTATGTCGGCGGCATTGAAAGCCCTTTTGCGAAATCAATTCCGCTCACAGGCTTTAATCCGGGAGAGATCCAGGTCAGCCAGTTTGCCGGACTTAGGTTTGATACAGACTGGGAAATACATAATGACCTCCACATAAATTTTCTTACTTCCTTTGCCGTCGCCAGGGAACCTCACAGCGAAGAAGACTACTCAGTCCTGGGAGGTTATGGGGTCGGCCTGGGATACATGTCGGTAATAGGTCCGTCACGCATTGGGCTGATGCATGGATTCAGCAGTTCAGACCGCTGGTTAAGCGAGCTCAAGGGATTCATTAGCATCGGATTCAACTTCTGACCTTTCCTTTCACCATGCAAACAGAAATATTGTCATGAATACTGCCTTGTACCCTGCTTTTTGATATCTGAACGGGCAACGGTCTGATTGTTGCAGTAATCATGTATGGCACGACAGCCAGGCAGACAGTCGTAAAACGAGAAAATTCCACAGGTTGTGAACACTACAAAAGTCATATTGCAGCATAAACTTATCTGCAAACTTGTATCCGAAAGAAAAATCAAGCAGAGCCTTGATATTCTGCAGGATATGACACTCATATCCTCACTCGGCGAACTTCGTGACGAATATAACAACATCGTCATGACATACAGGAATATGGTTACTTATACCATAGAGGGAATAAATGATCCGGAAAGAAGCAAAATATACCTCAGGCTGATCCAGTCAATACTCAGACTGGCCGACCGGTTGAGACAGGACATATTGTCACATTATTCCGGCTGGCATACCTACTGGGTTATGCAACAAACAATGAAGGAGCAGAAACTATCCGGGAAAACGCTTGTTGAAACTGTTGATGACCTGATGTTCAAACAGGAACTTGACGAATGGCTTAAACTGACTGCAGAAATAAGCCCCGACCCCGAATCGGAGCTTTCTGTCAAGCACAGGGAGCTTATAAGAAAAATATTCAACCACTTATGGCTGACTGACTATTATGGCGATGCTGAGGAGAGCCTGACAGACATCATTTTAAAATCAGGGAAATTCAGATGGCATGAATCGAGTCTGTTCGTAAGCGCCATGACACTCAGCTCCTTAAGAACATTCCAGACAAATAAGCTTATGAACCTGATCCGGTTCTATGAAGCCGGAACACCCCAGGTAACTGAAAGAGCTCTTACCGGACTTATTCTCAACCTTCATTACTACAACTCACGAATCCTGCTTTATCCTGAAATCGTTGAGAGCATAAAAAGCCTGAGCAATACCAGAAACTTCAGCGAACATTGCAGAATAATTGTACTTCAGACAATCAGGTCGAGAGAGACTGAAAAACTCAGTAAAAAGCTTCATGATGAGATTCTCCCCAGGGTAGCCAGCCTGAAACCAAGAATTGAGGAGAAGCTCGATCTGGAAGATATTCTTCCGAAGGACAAATACGGGGAAAAGAATCCCGACTGGTCGGAGGTGTTCAGCGGCTCCGAAGAGATATTCAAAACCATGGAAGAACTTACAAATCTGCAGATGGAAGGTGCTGATGTCTATATGTCGGCATTTGCCAACCTGAAGCATTTTGACTTCTTCAAGGTTTTTCATAACTGGTTTGTCCCCTTCCATCCCGATCATGAGATCATAAATGAGATCTTCCATGATGAGATTCTGGGCCCGGGGACTAACGAACTTGCCGAAGCGCTCGATAAAACGCCTTTTATATGCAATTCAGACAAGTATTCACTGTTGCTGAACCTGAAATATCTTCCTTCGTCGCAAAAAACCATGATGCTCAAGGTATTCAGGATGGAACTCGACGGCCTGAGACAGCTCGGAGGGGAGGAAGAGGGAACGGATCCTTATAAAATATTCAGGATTAATGTAACTCAGTATCTTCAGGATATTTACAGATTCTTCAAACTCTCCCCTTACAGGAAGGAATTCGAAGACCTGTTCTCCGGTAAACTGGATATCTACAACTCCGAGTTTTTCAGGATTGCATGTCCTTCACGCGAAGCCGAAAGCGGTCTGGCGGAGTATTTCTTCAGTAAGAATTACTATTCCGATGCACTTGACATTTTCCTCAGGTTAACGAAGTCGGATCCCGACAACTCACAGCTATATGAGAAGACTGCCTTCTGCCTTCAGCAGGAGGAGAACTATGAGGAAGCCCTGAAATTTTACCAGA
>JAKLIJ010000195.1 GCA_022709665.1 Bacteroidota bacterium | reverse complement strand
TCATAAATAATATCGCAAAAGCATATTCCGGACTTTCTGTATTTGCAGGAGTGGGAGAAAGAACCAGGGAAGGAAATGATCTTCTCCGCGATATGATCGAAGCAGGGGTAATCTCCTATGGAAAGGATTTTCTCGAAAGCATGAAAAAAGGAGGCTGGGACCTTTCAAAAGTCGATATGAACGCACTCAAGGAATCCAAGCTTGCTCTTGTTTTCGGACAGATGAATGAACCCCCCGGAGCAAGGGCCAGGGTCGCCCTTTCGGGACTTACGGTGGCAGAACATTTCAGGGATGGCGACGGGAAAAGCGGCGGAAGGGATATTCTCTTCTTTATGGACAACATCTTCCGTTTCACACAGGCAGGATCAGAGGTTTCGGCACTCCTCGGAAGAATGCCGTCGGCAGTGGGCTACCAGCCTACACTCGCAACAGAAATGGGATTGATGCAGGAGAGGATCACCTCAACAAGGCATGGATCAATAACATCAGTACAGGCTGTTTATGTGCCTGCCGACGACCTTACCGACCCGGCGCCGGCAACAACCTTCGCACACCTCGATGCAACAACAGTACTAAGCCGTAAAATCTCAGAGCTCGGTATTTACCCTGCTGTTGACCCGCTCGACTCAACATCGAGGATACTTACTCCCGACATCGTCGGAGAGGCTCATTACAGATGTGCACAGCGCGTTAAGGAAATACTCCAGAGATATAATGAACTTCAGGATATTATTGCCATCCTCGGTATGGATGAGCTCTCGGAAGAGGACAAGCTCGTGGTGCACAGGGCACGACGCGTCCAGAGGTTCCTGTCTCAGCCGTTCCACGTGGCTGAACAGTTCACAGGCATAAAAGGCGCACTTGTGCCCATTGAGGACACAATAAAAGGATTCAATATGATAATGGACGGCAAGGTCGACCAGTATCCCGAATCAGCCTTTATGCTGGTAGGAACTATTGAAGATGCTATTGAAAAAGGAGAAAAGATACTTGCCCAGTCAAAATAAAAACTAAACTGGATGAAAATCGAGATCATCACTCCTGACAGGAACGTATTTGAGGGAGAAATAAACTCAATCAGGGTACCGGGAAAGAAAGGTTCGTTCCAGGTTCTTAAAGACCATGCCCCTATAATTTCGACACTCGAGAACGGCCCTGTTATCATGGTCGACATGGAAGGCAACCAGGTCAGGTACGAGATTAACGGAGGGGTGATCGAGGTAAAACATAACAAGATCATCCTTCTCGCCGAATCGGTAAAATAAAATACCTTAATGACATCTGATGAATTCCGCAAACATGCCCACGAGCTGGTTGAGTGGATAGCTTCCTATATGGATAATGTGGAATCATACCCGGTCCGTTCAAAAGTCAGTCCGGGCGAAATCTTCAGCAAGCTTCCTGATTCACCTCCCGGGAAACCGGAATCATTCGAGAATTTTATTAAGGATCTCGACGAAATAATCATGCCGGGAATAACACACTGGCAGAGCCCTTCATTTTTTGCCTATTTCCCAGCCAATACCAGTCCTCCTTCAGTGCTTGCAGAGATGATCATTTCAGCCCTGGGAGCACAGTGTATGAACTGGGAAACATCGCCTGCTGCCGCCGAACTTGAGGAAAAAATGATGATCTGGCTGAAGGAAATGACAGGCCTTCCGACCGAATTTGAGGGCGTAATTCAGGACAGCGCATCAACAGCCACGCTGGCTGCAATAATCACGGCACGCGAGAAGTGTACGGCTTTTACGGCAAACAACGAAGGGATTGGCGCAGGAAGGATCCTCAGGGTGTACTGTTCGGAACAGGCTCACTCTTCAGTGGAGAAAGGGGTGAGAATAAGCGGGATCGGCAGAAAGAACCTCGTGAAAATTCCTGTCAGGGACGATTTTTCAATGAACCCCCGAAAGCTGGCTGAGGCAATTGAGAAAGATAAGAAAAATGGATACCTGCCCTGCTGTGTTATTGCAACAATTGGCACAACCGGATCCACCGCCGTTGATCCATTAAGGCCCATTGGTGAGATCTGCAGTAAAAACCATATCTGGCTCCATATCGATGCTGCAATGGCCGGAACAGCCCTTATCCTGCCCGAATTCAGATGGATGATCGACGGTAAAGAGTATATCGACAGCTTCCTCTTCAATCCGCACAAGTGGATGTTCACCAATTTTGACTGTACAGCCTTTTTCACAAAAGATGCCGGGAGCCTGATAAGGACATTCGAAATACTTCCGGAATACCTTAAGACAAGAACGAGGGGACAGGTCAACGATTACCGCGACTGGGGAATACCCCTGGGAAGAAGGTTCAGGGCGCTGAAGCTGTGGAGCGTTATAAGATCGTATGGCGTTG
>JAKLIJ010000194.1 GCA_022709665.1 Bacteroidota bacterium | reverse complement strand
AGATTTTACATTTGCCGCAGTATTCGTTGTCATTAATAATTATTGGAGGATTTTATATGTCAATCAGTACTGTTTCGTTGAAAATGATGTTTTTTGCCATCGCAGGCATTTTATCTCTGAATGCCGGTGCTTCCGCTCCCTCAGACAGCGTGAAGCTTTACACACCCTATCTCAAAATCTCGGTCGCGCCCGGAGAGGCAGTCGATTATTCGGTCGATCTGATCAACAACTCTGACGTGATCCGGGATGCTGAGATTACAGTCTCGGGAGTTCCTGCAAGCTGGAACTATACGGTTAAATCGGGAGGGTTCAACGTACGGGAAATTTCCGTTCTTCCCGGCGATAAGAAGAGTTTTACCCTCAGGATTGAAGTCCCTCTTAAAGTGAATAAGGGCAGCTACCGTTTTCAGGTGAAGGCAGGGGACCTCGATGCCCTTCCGCTCACTCTGATAGTAGCTTCCCAGGGAACTTATAAAACAGAGTTTACCACCAGGCAGGCTAATATGCAGGGGACATCCACTTCTACATTCAGCTTTCAGACAACAATCAACAACCTGACAGTTGATAATCAGCATTATGCTCTGGCTGCCGACTATCCGCCGGGATGGATTGTCACTTTCAAGCCTAACTATCAGCAGGCTACTTCTGTTGATGTGCTGGCCAACAGCAAGGTAGATATGGGTATTGATGTAAACCCTCCCGACAATGCAAAAGCTGGAACCTATAACATAAAAGTTATGGTTTCAACAAGTGCTTCAACAGCTTCTCTCGATCTGGAGGTGGTGATAACGGGAACTTATGGTCTGAACCTTACCACTCCAACCGGACTTCTGAGTACCAGCATAACCGCAGGCGAAACAAAACGTCTCGACCTGGTTGTTCTGAATACAGGTTCAATCGACCTGGTAAATGTGAAACTCGAATCGGGAGCCCCGCTTAACTGGGAACTGGCCTTTGAACCTTCAAGGATCGACAGGATTGCCCCCGGTGAGTCGGTGCAGGTCAAGGCAACCCTCAAAGCATATAAGAAAGCCATTGCAGGCGATTATGTAACCACAATGGATGCCTCGACGGCAGAATCGACGAGCAAAATAACTTTCAGGGTTACCGTAAAAACTCCAATGCTCTGGGGCTGGATAGGAGTATTAATAATTCTCGGAGCTCTCGGAGGGGTTTTTTATCTTTTCCGCAAGTACGGAAGGAGGTAATAAATGGACCATCCGGTTATTGAACTAACTGACCTGACGAAGAAATACGGGTCGTTTACCGCTGTCGATAATCTGACCCTGAGTGTCGGCAAAGGAGAGATATTCGGCCTGCTCGGCCCGAATGGCGCCGGCAAATCAACAACGATACTTATGATGCTCGGACTTACGGAACCGACTTCAGGAGTGATAAGGGTTTGCGGAATAAACCCCGTGACAAACCCTGTCGATGTGAAAAGAAAAGTCGGATACCTGCCGGAAGATGTTGGATTTTACGACGACTATACCGGGTTTGAGAACCTGATGTACACCGCCAGACTAAATTCCATTCCTGAAAGTGAAGCCAGGGAAAGAGTGACGACTATGCTTGAGAGAGTCGGATTGTCGGACCAGAAATCAAAAAGAACGGGAAAATACTCACGTGGAATGCGACAGCGTCTCGGCCTTGCTGATGTTCTTGTCAAGGATCCGGAAGTAATAATCCTCGATGAACCCACTCTGGGAATAGACCCCCGGGGAGTCATGGAGTTCCTTGAACTGATTGAAAAGCTGGCCAGAGAGGAAAAAAATACTGTACTGCTTTCATCCCATCATCTGCATCAGATCCAGGCCGTATGCGACCGGGTGGGAATTTTCGTCGGAGGCCGGCTGATTGCCGAAGGCGATCTGAACACTTTATCCCGTAAACTCTTTTCAAATGAGCCTCTTGTTGTCGAGGCGGGCGTCAGTCTGCCCGAAGACACCGGACCGGCAGCCGGTACTCTTGACCGGCTAAAGGAAAAACTGAGTGAAATGAAGGGAATAGTATCGGTCGCGTCAACCGGCAATGTCCTGAGAATCGGATGCTCTAAGGATGTCACCGGAGATATTGCAGGAACAATCATGCGTTCCGGCTCTGGGCTTACTTCCCTTTCGAGGAAGGAATACGGTCTTGATGATATTTATAACCGTTATTTCGAGGGATATGAAAAAAATGTATAGCAACCAGGAAGGAATGGCTGGCGAAAGGGCAATCCATCCTTTCAGGGCCATGGTAAACAAAGAAATATCCGATTATGTAAGAAGCTGGCGCTTTTTGATATTGCTGGTTCTGGTCTTTCTTACATGTCTGGGATCGGTATCGGTGTCAATTGCCAATATTGATGAAGCTGTAAAAGCAAATGCAACAGGAGACTCCTTTGTTTTTCTCAGACTTTTCACTGC
>JAKLIJ010000193.1 GCA_022709665.1 Bacteroidota bacterium | reverse complement strand
CAAACAAGGATCGTATTGAAAAATATCTTATTGAAAGTATAATGTAGATTTCTTTTCAACAGAGGTGTTGCGATCAACTGTTTGCACCTCATCTGCTACAATTCTTCTTAAAAAAATGGACAGAAAAGAATTTCTCAGGAGAACATGCCTTACAGGTGTCTGCGGATGCGGATTCGGGGCACTGGCACTAAATGCGGGTACTGTTACCGGGGCTCAGCAGGAGACAGTTAATCAAGTACCTCAGCAGTGGCTCATCAGCTTGCTTGAAAACCTTGACCAGAATGTTGACAAGGCTGAGTTGAGGAAAATAATCAAGATGTCTGCCGGCGTTCACTACGACCAGTTGAAAATGGATGAGATGCTTTCCGGTTACACCGGGAAGCTGAGGGAATTTATCAGTTTTCTCGAAAAGGAGTGGGGCTGGAAAGTGGACTATAATGAGACAACCGGAGTACTCCTTGCCGATGAAAACAAGACCTATTGCGTATGCCCGGTGCTTAAGGGGACGCCGGCAGGCTCACCCGCAATCTGCTACTGCTCAGAAGGCTTCGCTGAGAAGATGTTTTCCGCAGTGGCTGGTGTTGCAGTTACCGCTGAGGTTATATCTTCAGTAAGACGAGGGGATAAAACCTGTATCTACCGGGTTCAACTGCCAAAGGGTTAATCCTGCCCCGGGAGCAATCATTGCAAAATCACATTTTTTAGCCGGCATGTACCGGAGATGTCACTCTCATGCGGGAGTTTCGCCGGTTTTCTTTCCCGGAAAAGCAATCGAGGCAAGGATGCTTATGAGCAGCGTGCCTGCAATTACATACAGTGAATAGGTGGTCTTGTAGCCAATATTGTCAAGCCATGTGTGGAACAGCAGCTTGAACCCTACGAAGGCCAGCAGGAACGAGATACCCACCTTGAGATACCTGAAGAGGTTCACCAGTTTTGCCAGGAGGAAGAACAACGACCTGAGACCGATGATGGCAAAAATGTTGGAAAAGAAGACTATGTACGGGTCCGTTGTAATTGAGAATATGGCAGGGATGGAATCGAGTGCAAATATCACATCGGTAAACTCGATCATGATAAGCACAATGAAAAGAGGTGTGAAGAAGAACTTCCCGTCGATCCTCTTCCAGAAATGATTCTCAAGATAATCAGGGTAAATATTGATGTGCTTGGAGAGGAACCTGACAAGCCAGTGTTTGTTGATCTCGCTCTTTTCCTCGCTGTTCCTGGTCAGGAACATGTGGATTCCCGAATAGATCAGGAAAGCCCCGAAAACGAGCAGCAGCCAGCTGAACCTGTGAATCAGCGCCGATCCGGCGAAGATGAAAATGAACCGCAGGACTATTGCACCCAGAACTCCCCAGAAGAGAACCGGTTTGTAGTTCTGTGGAGCCACGGAGAATCCTGTCAGAATCATAAGGATAACGAATACATTGTCGATTGAGAGGGTGTACTCAAGCAGGTAACCGGTGATGTAGTTCAGGGCAAGCTCTTTACGGAATAGATCCAGTGCCGCTCCGAAATCGTCAGGCAGCTTAAGGTTGGGCTGATAAAGTGAAACATAGGCTTTCAGTGACTCCAGGTCAGTGATTCCGTGGATAATCTGGCCATAATATCGGATAAAGAAATAGAAACCTATTGCGAGGCTGACCCATACAGATGTCCAGATGAGTGACTCCTTCAGTGAAACGACATGATATTTCCGGCCTACAACCAGCAGGTCAATCAGCAGTACAGAAACAATAAGGATTCCGAAAAGTATGAAAAAGAGGGTAGGGGATATGAGTTGCATATGGGTTAAATATTGTGCAAATATAAGCGATCAATGTTAATTGGTTCAGCAATATAACGGAAGGGATAACGAAAAACAGGAATAATTGTTCGGGGATATGGACAGGATTATTTGCTGCGCTCGTGATCCGTCAATGGGGGCTCAGCACAAGAAATCATCCGCCTTCGGCGGTCCTTTTTTTATTTTTCCGGTCTCCCCTGAAGCAAGCTTCTGGGATCCCCTCAAAATAAAAAAACCCCGCTGGCGCGGGGCTGCTCTTTGTGATCCCGACAGGATTCAAACCTGTAACCTTCTGATCCGTAGTCAGATGCTCTATTCAGTTAAGCTACGGGACCTTTTGCGGGTGCAAATATATAAATTTTTCCTTTTCCCTTTTGGCACAAAATCATTATTCAGGGCTGATTATTTACTTTTGCCATATAAATTGCCGGTGTAACGGGTACAACCCGGATGCCGAACTAATTCCGGAACTTTTCCGTTTAATCTTTACCTATTCAATGCATCGCTATGAAAAAAGGACTGAAAATAACTGCTCTGACTCTTGGCGCGCTCTTGCTCCTGGTCGTTGCTGCAGCAATAATCATCCCTGTCGCCTTCAAGGATAAAATCAGGGAGAAA
>JAKLIJ010000192.1 GCA_022709665.1 Bacteroidota bacterium | reverse complement strand
TGAGGACGTTAATATTGCTCTCGAAGCCCTTGAGCGCTCGAAGGTGCGGGAAAGGCCATGGATGGCATAGCTGGCGATAAACACGGTTTTTGTGAAATGGATTTCATCTCTGTGACCCTCTGTGCTCTCAGTGGTGAAAAAAATTAACCACAAAGGAAACAGAAAACCACGGAGAGGATTACAAATTTTACTGATAATGAAAAGACTTACACTTATTCTGGTTTTGGTTTTTATTTCTGTGAATGTAAACTCCCAGAGCTGGCCATTTCAGAACAGGAATCTTTCAGAAGATGAAAGGATCAGAAACCTGATCTCCCTGATGACGCTCGATGAAAAACTTCAGTGCCTGTCGACCAGGATATCGGTTCCCCGGCTTGGAGTTCAGGGAACCAGGACGATAGAAGGCCTTCACGGGCTTGCCTACAGCGGACCGGCCAACTGGGCGGTGAAGGGTCCGAAGGCTTCCCCGACAACAACATTTCCCCAGGCTATCGGACTTGCCCAGATGTGGGATCCTGAAATGATGAAAAAGATAGCTGACTGGCAGGCCACCGAAGCCCGTTATCTTGCCCAGAATAAACGGTTCGGGGTGTCAGGACTGGTGGTGTTTGCTCCGAATGCCGATATTGGCAGGGATATACGGTGGGGCAGGACCGAGGAGTGTTTTGGCGAAGATCCCTTTCTGAATGCGACACTGGTCACATCATTTGTCAAAGGGCTGCAGGGAGATCATCCCGTGTATTGGAAAACTGCATCTCTGATGAAGCATTTCCTTGCCAACAGTAACGAAAATAACAGGACATACAACAGCAGTGATTTTGACGATCGCCTGTTCAGGGAATACTATTCGTATGCTTTCTGGAAAGGTGTCACTGAAGGAGGTTCGCAATGCTACATGGCGGCCTATAACAAGTATAACGGCATCCCCTGCACGGTTCATCCGGTAATCCGGAACGTTACCATGAATGACTGGGGACTCAGGGGAATAGTTTGCACCGACGGAGGCGCATTCGGACAGCTAATGTCCACGCACGCATATTATTCTTCGCCCGATACCGCTGCAGCAGAATGCATTAAAGCTGGAATAACAGTGTTTCTTGACAACTACATGGCGGCCATAAAGGGAGCCCTTTCAAAAAACCTTGTAACCGAAAAGGAAATAGATGAGGCAATCTATGGTAACCTCAGGGTGATCCTGAAACTGGGGATGCTCGATAATTCACCGGACAACCCCTATGCCGGCATCGGATTAACCGATACGATTTCTCCCTGGACAACAAAAGAGGCTGCTGATCTGGTAAGAAAAGCAACGGTAAAATCAATTGTGCTTCTGAAGAACAGCGCGAATCTGCTTCCCATTCAGAAGGATAAAATAAAATCAGTTGCTGTTATCGGGCCTTCGTCAAATAAGGTAATATCAGACTGGTACTCAGGCACCCCGCCATACCGGGTGAATATCTGTGACGGTATCAGGGCTGCTCTGGGAAGTGATGTGACTTTAAGGTTTGCCATGAGCAACAAGGCCGACTCCGCCGTTATTGCTGCAAAGGAAAGTGATGTTGCAATTGTGTGCGTGGGAAACCATCCGCTTAGCTATGGTCTGGGCTGGGGTCAGAACCAGGTACCGAGCGACGGACGTGAAGATGTAGACCGCCAGGCTATCAGCCTTGAACAGGAAGATCTTGTAAAGATGGTTTATCAGGCGAATCCGAGAACTGTGCTTGTTGTTGTCTCAAGTTTTCCTTATTCGATAGGCTGGTCAAAAACAAATATCCCTGCCATACTTCATGTTTCACAGTCGAGCCAGGAACTTGGGAACGGGGTGGCGGATATCATATTCGGAAAGGAAAGCCCCTCTGGCAGGCTGGTACAAACATGGAGCGCATCGATCGACCATCTGCCTCCGATACTCGACTACAACATCAGAAACGGCAGAACATACATGTATGATAAGCATGAGCCTCTGTTTCCGTTTGGGCATGGGCTTACCTATACGACTTTCAAATATTCAGGGCTGAAAACCGACAGTAAGTCCATCAGTATCGACTCACAGGTCAATGTCAGTTTTACCCTGCAGAATACAGGCGGTTTCGACAGCGACGAGGTGGCACAGTTTTATGTCAGCTTTCCCGGTTCCGCGGTTGACCGTCCGGCAAAAGCCCTGAAGGGATTTGCAAGGGTTAACCTGAAGAAGGGAGAATCGCGTGTCGTTACCATACCTTTGAAAGGGTTGGACCTTGCTTACTGGAATCCTGGAAAGAATGAATGGACTCTGGAACCTGGAAGGATAAACATCATGATAGGTTCCTCGTCGGCAGATATAAGACTAAATGGGAAATTGATATCAAAATAATATTAAAATGATATTAAAAAGATATCATAAAGATATAGAATAATATTAAAAGTTTATCTGTTGATCTCTCCTTTAGCTGGCTGTTATGCGGGCTGATGCCGCGGAACAAGGCATCTTCGGTCACTGCATTCTATGGATATA
>JAKLIJ010000191.1 GCA_022709665.1 Bacteroidota bacterium | reverse complement strand
CCCAGTCGCCTTCATTGGGACTTCCCTGGCCGGTCTCTGAAGCAAGCTTGCTGTAATTCACTTCATTCCTTTCCTTAGCAAGAGCTTCAAGGCCGGGCCTGTAACTTACCGGGCTTATATCCCTGAAAACTACAAGCAGCCGCCCGTCGGGTGCATATTTTAACACATGCCTGTCGCCATTCAGCTCATTTGGCATGGGTCGCGGGTCAGTCCAGGTTCTGCCTTCATCCTTTGAGAATATTATCTGAGAGTTAGCCTTTCTTGCATTTTCTCTCAGAAGAACAGCCAGTGTCTTTCCGTCGGGCGATCTTATCACCCCGGGTTCGCAGAGGTTCATGTCGCGGCGGCTCAGGATCGTTTCAGGCTTTGCCCATGTCAGTCCTCCATCGGTTGAGAAGGTTTTGTAAAGAGTGAAAAGAGCCTGGTCGTTGGTTTTTCTGTCCTCCCTGTATTTTTCCTGCCCGTCGGATGTAAAGAATCTCATATCATCATGAAACAGCGCCATATAGTGTCCTTTGCCCTTTTTCAGTTCAGTCAGTGCTCCCATTACCACAATCCCTCCCCAGTCACCTGCCGGTTCCAGTTCGCTCCATGTCATGCCGTCATCTTCCGAGTGGGCCAACCTTGCCGGGAAGAGGCCAGAGAACATAATAAGGTGTTTCTTCCCCGAGGGATCGACGGTCGGAAATATGGTAGGTACTTCGAGTGAGGTCTTCCAGCTTTCGGGGGTAGGAAGGCGTTCGCTCCAGGTCAGTCCGCCGTCGGTACTGCGTTTATAAACTATCTCGCCTCTGCCATGGCCTTTCGGATAGACAGTCAGGATGGTTCTTCCGTCTTCGAGAAGTACTGTTGTCGGATGGCCGAGATATTGCCCCTTTTCCCTGTCGACTACCACCTGACGGGAGGATTCGTCATTGAGGTCGATGATTGGAATTGACAGATAGGACTCAGGATTCTTTATCTGTGAGAAGGAGATCAGGGAGAAAGCTGAAAACAGGATTGAAAAGATATATTTATTCATTTTTAAAAGATTTAACCACTGAGAACACAGGGAAACACGGAGAGGAAAAGAACGAAATAATATCATCAGATTGATTAAATCTCTGTGGCCCTCTGTGCTCTCTGTGGTTGAAAAAAATAACTACGCAGGACCAGGGACTTAATTAAAAAAGAGGCTGATTTCACAGCCTCTTTAAGTATTTTACACTTCAAAACTATCGCATTCGCGGTAGGCCTGTATGACCCGGGCTTCGCCCTCTTTGGTTCCTCTCTGGCTTATTCCGTGCTCCATGCACAATGTGCCGTCGTACTTCTTGTTATACAGATATTTGAAGATATTTTTGTAATTTATCTCACCGGTGGTAGGCTCATTCCTTCCCGGATTATCGCCAAGGTGGATTGCAGCAATCTCACTCCAGGCCATCTCGAGGTTAGGGATGAGGTTACCCTCACTGATCTGCTGATGATAAAGGTCATCCAGTGTTTTGCATGATACCCTGTTCACAGCCCTGCAGATTGCATATGACTGAGGAATTCCCTTGAGGAACAACCCCGGGTGATTTGTGTGATGATTAAGCGGTTCAAGAACTAATGTCACTCCTGCCGGTTCCATAACGTCGCAGCAATATCTCAGGTTGTCGATTGCATTGGCTGTCTGGTAATCCATATGGAGTTTCATATCATACCTGCCGAGGACGATAAGCGCCAGTTTGGCGCCGGTCCTTTTTGAGAATTCTGCTCCCTCTTTCATCTGGGCGACAAGCATATCACGAACCTCCTGAGTGTTGAGGACAAAGTCCTGCTTCCCGGAATCGGCCCTGAGAACATAGGGACCGAAATCCATCCCTAGGCGGTTCAGTTCGCTCATTATCTTATCCTGAACCGCAGGTTCCCTTCTCATAATATTATTGTCGAAGACAGCTCTGAAACCCTGATCGTAAATGAACTTAATGTTGTCGATGGGATCCTGGCCCGCGTGTTGCCTGAACATGCCCAGTCCCGGTGCATACTTAAGCTTAAAGGGAGTAACGGCATCTGCCGCCTTCTGCTGTCCGGAGGCTTTTGCAGATCCTAAAATGGCAGGTGCTGCCAGAAATGCAGCACCTGTCGTTGCTTTTTTTATAAAATCTCTTCTTGAATTACTCATTTTCGAGAATTTTTTATTTAGTTGCCTGCGGCCTGCCTGGCAGCTCTTCTCCTTGCCTGTTCTGCAAGCTGCTCGGGTGTCGGAGGAACGTATGGTTCTCCTGCGATCGGAACTTCCTTGACGATATCAACCGGACCGAGTGCAAATACAGACGGGCCAAGTTTGAGGTCGGAGTTCATCATTTCCTCGTAGGTGGTTTCTTTTCCGGTATAAGCTGAGATCCTTCCCATGATGCCTACCATAGTAGAGATGGCTGTGGCTTCCAGTTCATTGAATACCTTTCCAGTACGGATTGCGGTAACCAGGTCGATATGTTCCTGAACATAAGGATCGACGCTGGGGCGGTTTGTAGGCTTTCCGTCGGCATCGAGTGGATACTCATATTTCCAGAGGTCGGCACCGTCGAGGCCGG
>JAKLIJ010000190.1 GCA_022709665.1 Bacteroidota bacterium | reverse complement strand
TGGTGCGGATCAGCCAGGGATGCCTCTCTCTGGATCTCCGAAGGAATGGACGGGATCGCCAATGTTTTCGATGTAAGGGAAAAGCCCGATCTGTCGGGTTATAAGCATGTAATTATCGGAGGAGCAATAAGGGCGGGCAAAGTGTCGCAGGAGCTGCAGGATTTCATTGCAGCAAACCGGGAGCTCCTGAAAACGAGGCTGAGAGGATATTTTGCGGTATGCGGAAACATGATGAAGCCTGTTACACCGGAACAGGCAAAGCTTCTTATTGATGATCATATTGCCGCTTTGTGCGGGGTGCCCGGGCTTCCCTCGAAAGTGTTCCTGGGTAGGATAACCTATGGACTTATGGGACCCGATGTCAGAAAGCAGATGGAAGGTTACAAGATGCCGGAATATGACAATCTGAAGAGGCCGGAGTGCATGGAGTTCGGGAAGATGGTGCTGCAGGGGACGAAGGGGTAGGAGATTGAAGGTCTTGCAGGTCATGCAGGTCATGCAGGTCTTGCAGGTCTTGCAGGTCAAAGGAAGGTGCACGACATGCACGACTATTATTCTTTTACAATCTTATATGCCTGCCTTTTTTCGGTTCCTATCCTCAGGAAATAAATGCCTGAATTAAGTCCCGAAAGATTTACCACCGATGTGTCGGATTCCAGTTCCCCTGACTTAACAATCTGTCCTGACATGTTTATCAGGAAATAATCTGCCGGAATTAACTCAGGAAGGCTCTGGACGAGTATATATTCTTTTGCGGGTATGGGAGAGATTATGAAACTGTTCAGGGTATCGGGAACTGGCACGGAAAGTCCGAGGTAGTCGTCCAGAAAGCTCCTGAGATCAACCAGATGAATTTTCTGGCGGTTCTTTATCAGTGGTTCGTATGAAAAGGCCTCGTTTGTTATGAAAAAACGTGTGCCGGTTGTGGTGGTTATGGCCTCCACCTGGTGGTAAGGCAGAAGCAGGTCTATTTTGCGCTTGTTGCCGCCAAAGAAGTCAGTTCCCTCAAAGTCGTACAACAGGTAGAGGAAAGGGTTAAGCTTATTACTATAGCCTGTAAGTACTATTATTCGTTTATCTTCGACATATACAGCGCCGGTTATCAGGCCGTTCACATTCAATGTGGCCCTTCTTCCTGCCTCCCGTGTACCCGGTTCTTTTGCCACCGAAAAGAGGGTGGTCTGGTTGCTTGCCCAGCCCTTGGTAAAGAGGTACAGGCTGTCGCCCGCTGCAATAAAAGCTTCGCAGTCGAAATCCGAATCATAGGGATCTGCATCGAAATCGGTTTGTCCGGGATAGGAAAAGCATATTGAATCGTATTCCGGTGAATTTTCGGCAATGCTTTGCCCGGATATCCTGTAAACCTTCAGATCGGTCCGGTTGCCGGAATTATTTCCGAAATCGCCGATATAGATGTAACTTTCATCCTGTGATATTTCCTCCCAGTCGGTATTTGAAATTCCCCTGAGCGGAAATGTCTTCATAATTTTCCCCTGAAGAGTATCCAGCGCATACAGGTTGATGTCGCTGTTGTCGTTGTGAGTCCAGAACATGTTGTCCCGGAAAATCAATCCGGATGTTTCAGGAATCTGTGCTTCGAGGTAAAGGCTGCCAAGGGGGGCTATGCTCGCCGGCCTGTATCTGCAGCTGCCGTCATTGGCGATGGCTTCAGGGTTGTAATTGACAGCCAGCCGGTCAGGACAGCCCGGTTGCTGGGCTGATATCCGAAAGGCTGAAAAGAGAAAAACCGTCATGAACGCAATATGCCTTATCTTCATGTGCCGGTGAGTTGCAGTGATAAAGATAAGAATATAATGCGGATCAGATCAAAACATTACCTTTGCCTCTGAAAAGTAAACACATACAGGATATTGAAATACAAGGTTGAAAAGGCGGTCACGCTGATTGAATATCTCAGGGAGCTGTTTCCCGATTCTCCCCGTACCAGGATAAAGAAACTGTTGCAGGGGGAGACTGTCCGTGTAAATGACAGGCCGGTAACATACTATGCTTTTCCTCTTAACCCCGGGGATGTTGTTGAAGTTAACCGCCAGGCAGGGAACGCCGCCAGGGCCGGGCTCCCTTTCCCGGTTCTGTATGAGGATGCCTTAGTGCTCGTTATCGATAAGCCTCCCGGCAGACCTACCTCAAGCACCGACGGCAGCCTGAGCATTCAGAATATAGTGTCGGACTATCTTGAGAAGCAAAGCCGGGGAAAATTCCGGGCTCATGTTGTACACAGGCTCGACAAGGAAGTGTCGGGTGTACTGCTGTTCGCAAAGACCCGGGAGGTTATGGAAATTATTAAGGAAAAATGGGAACAGACTGAGAAACACTATTATGCGCTTGTGGAAGGGCTGCCTGAGAAAGACGAAGACACTATCAGCAGCTGGCTGGTGGAGGACCGTTCGCAGAAGGTTCATTCGACCAGGAACCCTGAAAATGCAAAGTTTTCAATTACGCATTACAAGGTGATGAAAAGGATCGCCGACCATGCACTTCTGGATGTAAGCACCGAGACCGGAAGGAAGAACCAGATAAGGGTTCATCTTTCCGATATAGGATGTCCGATCATCGGAGACAGGAAATACGGGGCTTCGGATGAATTCCGCCGCAGGGTGAGGCTTCATGCATTTTCGCTTTCATTTCCTCATCCCGAAACGGGTAAAATGAT
>JAKLIJ010000019.1 GCA_022709665.1 Bacteroidota bacterium | reverse complement strand
ATGTATTTACAGATCAGATGAGAGCCGATGATCTTATCAGGGAACTTCACGAATATGAAGCCATGCCCGGAGATGCCCTCCCCGAATTGATGATAATTGCTCTTCCGAACGATCACACAGCAGGAGTAAGACCCGGATTTCCGACACCGCGGGCAATGGTGGCCGACAACGACCTTGCCCTTGGCAGAATTGTGGAAGCTTTCAGCAAAAGCCGTTTCTGGGAGAATACGGTGATCTTTGTTGTGGAAGATGATTCGCAGGGAGGTTGGGATCATGTCTCTTCCTACCGTACAGTGGCAATGGTAATAAGCCCTTATTCGAGGCTGAAAAAGACTGTAAGCACATATTACACCCAGCCCTCAATGGTAAGGACCATCGAACAGATACTTGGAATGCCTCCCATGAACATTCAGGACGCCATAGCGAATCCGATGGCCGACTGTTTCGGAACAGTACCTGATCTTACACCATACAAGGTGCTGCCATCAAATGTTCCCTTCGACGAGATGAATCCGCCGCTTTCATCCCTCAGAGGCAAAGCGCTTCATTTTGCTAAGAAAAGCTTGCAGCCTGAGTTCGGAAAAGTGGACTCGGGAAACGATGACCTGCTTAACAGGATACTGTGGTTTGCGGAAAAGGGAAATCTTCCCTATCCGGCAAAGTATGCCGGGGCTAAAAAAGATGAAAGTGAACATGAAGATGAAGAATATGAGGACTAATTAATTCAGAAAATCTCTTATTATATGTCAAATCCCCTGCTGGATGACTGGGACAGCCCCTGGGAGACTCCTCCGTTTCACCTTATTACAACTGCCGGTTTCAGACCGGCCGTTGAAGAAGCAATAAAAATCGCACTTGACGAGATCAAACAGATAACAGGTAATCCGGATCCCCCGACATTCGAAAACACAGTTGCCGCACTCGACAGAAGCGGGCAGAAACTTGGCAGGATCGCAGCCATACTGTTCAACCTTAACAGCGCCGAAACGTCAAAGGAACTCCAGACCGCTGCTCAGGAAATATCCCCTCTTCTGACAAGGTTCTCGAACGATGTATCGATGAATGAAGTTCTTTTTGCCAGACTTAAATCGGTCCGGAACTCTGTTGATCAATCAGCCTTTTCAGCCGAGGAGAAGATGCTCCTCGAAAAAAAATACCGCGGTTTCATGATGGGGGGAGCGGAACTGAATGAAGACGACAGGAAGAGATTCAGGGAGATATCCGAGGAACTTTCAAAACTTACACTGAAATTCGAGGAGAACGTCCTGGAAGAAACAAATTCCTTTGAGCTACACCTTGAAGACCCGGAAGACCTTGCAGGTCTTCCCACTGGAACTATCGGGATGGCAGCCATGGAGGCCTCACGGCGAAACCTTACGGGATGGGTTTTCACACTGCAGTACCCCAGCTACCTCCCCTTCATGCAGTACTCTGAAAACAGAAAGCTTCGCGAGCTTATGCTCCGCGCATATTCCTCCAGGGCATACCGTAACAATGAAAGAGACAACAGAGCGCTGGTGGCAAGGATAGTGAATCTTAGGCTTGAAATTGCAAAATTGCTTGGATACAGGAACTATGCTGAAATGGCTCTCTCCGACCGTATGGCCGAAAACCCCGCAAAAGTGGAATCATTTCTCGATGAGCTCCATTCGGCTTCCCATGATGCAGCAGTAAGAGATTACCGGAATATTGAAGCTCTCGCCGTTGAAATGGGTCATAAAGACCGTATTGAACGATGGGACTGGGCATTCTTTTCCGAAAAACTTAAAAAGAAAAAGTACCAGATAGATGATGAGATCCTAAAGCCCTATTTCCCTCTTGACAGAGTTACAAATGCAATCTTTTCGCTGTGCAACCGCCTTTTCGGCCTGAGATTTGAACCTGACTTATCGATCCCCGTTTACCACACGGAGGTGACAGTCTACCAGGTAAAGGACCGGGATGATTCGCTTATTGCCATACTTTATACCGACTTCCATCCCCGCCCGGGAAAGAACGGAGGCGCCTGGATGACAAGCTTCAGGGAACAGTGGAGAGATAAAGGGAAAAGGATTATTCCCCTCATCTCTATTGTTGCCAACTTTTCAAGACCTGTTAAATCGGATCCTTCCCTGCTTACCTTTGGCGAGCTCACAACCTTCCTTCACGAATTCGGACATGCTCTTCACGGAATGCTGTCGGACTGCAACTTTGAAAGTATCTCAGGGACAAATGTAGCAAGAGACTTCGTGGAACTTCCATCGCAGTTCATGGAAAACTGGGCTTATGAACAGGAGTGGCTCGATACCTGGGCAGTACATTACAAAACCGGGGAAAAGATCCCTCCCGACTTGATCGAAAGGATAAAGGAGGCTTCAACATTCAACGAGGGCTATGCCTGCAACCGGCAAATCGGTTTTGCTATGCTCGACATGGCCTGGCACACCATTACACAACCATTCACGGGTGAGGTTAAGAATTTTGAAGCCGATGCAACGAAAAAGACTGAATTATTCCCGGCCGATGCGGAACTGAACATGAGCTGTTCCTTCACTCACCTTTTCAGCGGAGGATATGCAGCAGGTTACTATGGATACAAATGGGCCGAGGTCCTTGACGCCGACGCCTTTATGCATTTCAGAAGATCGGGACTTTTCAATCCGGAGGTGGCAGTATCTTTCAGAAAAAACATACTTGAGAGGGGTGAATCTGAAAAACCTATGGAACTGTATAAAAAATTCAGAGGAAGAGAACCTTCCATGGAAGCGTTCCTCGAAAGAAGCGGCCTGGCGAAACAGTAGGAAGGTGTGAAACAAACATTAACTTTGAAGCATTGGAGCCATCAATTTAATTGCAACAATATATCACTATCATTCAATTATTTAACTAAATAACATGATTCTTTTCTTCGAACACAGGTCAGGAAACGTAATTGCAGCGGGAACCACCAAGGAACTAAAAAAGGAGGATATCGATAAACTGGTCTGGCTCTTTGATGAAGCCCAGCTGATTCACAAAACCGCTCTTGAAGGGACCTTTATAGGACCCAGAAAGGAAATGATCACACCATGGAGCACGAACGCCGTGGAAATAACCCAGAATATGGGAATCAGCGGAATAGCCAGGATCGAGGAACTCTTCAGTGTCAGAACCGACAACCCGGGATATGATCCCATGCTTCAGGCTCTGTATATGAATCCCGGCCAGGATATCTTCACTATCGACCGTGTTCCGGAGGAAATCATCAGAATACAGGATATCAGGGCATACAACGAAAAAGAAGGACTGGCTCTCAGCGACGATGAAATAGGATATCTTGAGGAACTGGCAAGATCGCTTAAAAGACCACTTACCGACAGTGAGGTCTTTGGTTTCTCACAGGTAAACTCTGAACATTGCCGGCATAAGATCTTCAACGGAATATTTGTGATTGACGGTGAGGAAAAAGACTCGACTCTTTTCCAGCTTATTAAGAACACCACTCATTTTAACAGGAATAAGGTCGTTTCGGCCTATAAGGATAATTGCGCTTTTCTTCAGGGGCCAGTTGCCGAGCAGTTTGCCCCGGCTTCCCAGGACAAACCCGATTATTTTTCAATAAAAGAATTTGAATCTGTACTATCGCTGAAGGCTGAGACTCATAATTTTCCTACCACTGTTGAACCTTTCAACGGGGCATCCACGGGAACAGGAGGAGAAATACGCGACAGGATGGCCGGAGGCAAAGCCTCCTTCCCCGTAGCCGGTACTGCAGTCTACATGACTGCATATCCCAGGCCCGACGGAGCAAGGCCCTGGGAAAAGGCTGCTCCGGAGCGACTCTGGCTTTACCGTACTCCGGCCGACATACTCATAAAGGCATCAAACGGAGCAAGCGATTTCGGGAATAAATTCGGTCAGCCGCTTATCTGCGGGTCCGTTCTTACCTTTGAACACTTCGAAAACCATAAGAATTATGGTTATGACAAAGTCGTAATGCTTGCCGGCGGAATCGGATTAGGCAGGAAAAAGGATTCAGAGAAAGAAATTCCCAGGAAAGGCGACCTGATCGTACTGCTTGGCGGAGACAACTACAGGATAGGTATGGGAGGCGGAGCTGTTTCGTCGGTGGAAACAGGCAAATACGACAGTTCAATAGAACTAAATGCCGTCCAGCGTGCCAATCCCGAAATGCAGAAAAGAGTGTATAACGCGATCAGAGCCCTCGGCGAATCGGATTCAAATCCGATAATATCCATCCACGACCATGGCGCCGGAGGACATCTGAACTGCCTTTCCGAACTGGTCGACGCTACAGGAGGTAAGATTGACATAAGCAGGCTTCCTGTCGGCGATCCCACACTTTCGGCCAGGGAACTTATAGGAAATGAGTCACAGGAACGAATGGGTCTGGTACTGAGGCAGGAAGATGTCGATGAACTGCTTGCCATTGCAGAAAGGGAAAGAGCTCCCATTTACATCATAGGTGAGATAACCGGCGATCACAGGTTCAGTTTTTATAATGGAAAAACCGGGGAAAAACCTGTGGACCTTGAACTCGAATCTCTTTTCGGAAACCCTCCGAGAACTGTTATAACTGATACAACCGACAATTCACAATTCCGCAGTCCGGAATACAACTCTGAAAAAATCCCCGAATACCTTGAAAAAGTACTTCAGATAGAAGAAGTAGCCTGCAAGGACTGGCTGACCGGCAAAGTCGACAGGTCGGTCACGGGCCGTATTGCCAAGCAACAATGTGCCGGGCCTCTCCAGCTTCCGCTCAATAACCTTGGTGCCATAACCCTCGACTACAGGGGAACTGGGGGAATGGCTGTTGCCATTGGTCATGCCCCGGCAGCCGGGCTGCTTGATCCCGCTGCCGGATCTATATTATCCATAGCAGAAGCTCTTACAAACATTATATGGGCGCCACTAACCGACGGACTTAAAAGCGTATCCCTCTCGGCTAACTGGACCTGGCCATGCAAGAATCCGGGCGAAGACGCCAGACTGTACAAAGCAGTTATGGCAGCAGGCAAATTTGCCACAGAACTTGGTATAAATATCCCGACAGGCAAGGACAGTCTTTCCATGACCCAGAAATACCCCGATCAGACAGTTCTTTCACCGGGAACGGTGATCATATCTGCTGCAGGAGAGATAAGCAAGGTCAGAAAAATTACAGAACCGGTGCTGGTAAACGACCCTTACACCAGTCTCATGTACATAGATATGAGCCGGGACGGATTCAAAACCGGAGGAAGCAGTTTTTCGCAGGTTATGAACAGCATAGGCGGCGAAGCTCCCACCGTGAATGATCCGGCATATTTTGCTGAAGTATTCAATACTATTCAATACCTGATAAGCAACAGCAAAATTCTTGCAGGGCATGACATATCAGCTGGGGGAATGATTACCACTCTTCTGGAAATGTGTTTCTCAAATACCGAAGGAGGAGCTGTTGTCGACCTTTCCGCCCTTAATGAAAGTGATACGGTTAAAATCCTTTTCAGCCAGAATCCGGGTATAATTGTTCAGGTAAAGGATGTTAACGAAATAACCGAGATTCTGCTCGAACACGGCATATCGTACCTTGTGATAGGTCATCCTGTAACTGGCAGGACATTGAAGATCACCAATAACGATGAATCTTACTCCTTCGATATCGACCGTCTGAGAGACCTGTGGTTTCACACCTCTTATCTGCTCGACCGCCGCCAGAGAAATCCGGATCTTGCCAGGGAAAAATATGACTCATATAAAAATAGTCCTCTCACATTTGACCTGGGTAATTTCCAGGGTACTTTCAAATCGCTGGGTATTTCACCCGACCGCCGGAAAAAGTGGGGTACAAGAGCCGCTATTATAAGGGAAAAAGGTGTCAACGGCGACAGGGAAATGGCTTATGCCTTATGGCTTGCCGGATTTGATGTAAAAGATGTACACATGACCGACCTTATAAGCGGCAGGGAGACACTAGAAGACCTGAATATGATAGTGTTCGTCGGAGGCTTTTCAAACTCCGATGTGCTGGGTTCTGCCAAGGGTTGGGCCGGTGCTTTCAAATACAATGATAAGGCCGGAAGAGCTCTAAGGAATTTCTATGCACGACCGGATACACTTTCACTTGGTGTCTGCAACGGCTGCCAGCTGATGGCTGAACTCGATCTTATCTACCCGGGACATAAGAAAAAGGTGAAACTTCTTCACAATAAATCGGGAAGATTCGAATCACATTTCCTTGGAGTGAAAATTCCTGTGAACAGCTCTGTAATGCTGGGTAACATGGCCGGAATGGAATTGGGTATCTGGGTAGCGCACGGCGAAGGTCAGTTCAGTCTGCCCTATGCCGAAGAAAAATACGAGGTTGTGCTTAAATACAGCAGAAGCTCATATCCGGCTAATCCAAATGGTTCGGATTATGATGTAGCCGGACTGTGCTCCGCTGACGGCCGTCATCTTGTAATGATGCCTCACCTGGAAAGATCATTCTTCCCATGGCAATGCGGATACTATCCGGCTGAAAGAAATCAGGATGAGGTCACACCCTGGATCAAAGCCTTTGTTAATGCAAGGCTATGGATTGAGGCAAAAGTCAGCGGGTCAACGGAGTGAGTATCACCGATACCAGCTTGGTGTCGATACTCTCTTCCCTTGAAGTGTTCATGGCTTCCTTAGGCAGTATTTTCTCACTTATTACCTGGATGCTGTATTCCCCGGGTTCTGAGAAATAAAACGACCCGGCATACGAATCTGCCCTGTAATAAGGCAATGATACCTCCTTTGAATCGAGAACCACTCTGTCGATTGCAGGATCAACTTCAATAAGCTTATCGGAAAGACTGATCCTGACAGAGTTGATGTACCTCAGATCAGTGGTATCCCTGGTGGCGCTTGAGAGCCACACCTTGTATGTTCCCGGCTCGGATACAACTACCTTCCATTCTGCAGTGTTACTTTCAGGATTTTCTGCATCACTGTAGCACGCAGCATCATCAAGATTAAGAGAAAACGTTCCGTCAGACTCCTGAACAACAGCATTTTCCGAGACGTTCACTTTCGGAGAATCACTGCCACACGACCAGGCAAACAGAACAATCATACCTAACAGGGTAAAGATTTTTACATTCATATCTGAATTTTTTTGACTAACAACTTTATTATAACGCAACTTTAACATTTACAGTATACGATTAGTTCGCGAAAAAACAAAAAAAATACCAGGATGGTATCCGAAAAGAAAGAAGTTATTAACAATTTTAGAAAAAAATTGATCAAATGGTTGCCGTCGTTTCTCCAATCACCTTTTTTTTAGATACCCCCCTGCGGGTCTTTTTTACTTCAGGAACAGCAGCAATCGCCTCAACAGCAAGTTCGGCAATATCCATTACCCTGGTTGAGGTTGCCTGAGCCAGTGTCTTCTTGCAGAGCGGACAGGCAGTGATAAGAGAATCGGGAGAGCAGGCCGTCAGCCTGGCTGTGACATCCTCCGCGATCTTTTGCCTTTTTTCACGGCTTAGCATGATATTGCCAAGGCTTCCCCCGCAACACAATGAATTCTCATTGTCATAACCTGTAGCTTCAAGACTGGCTACATGTTTTATAACTTCCAGAGGCTCATCATATACGCCCGACCGGCGCCCAAGTTCACAGGGGGTATGATAGGTAACCCGTTTCTGAAGGTAATTAAGATCAACAAGACCTTCATCAATAAGGTTTTTTATGAACTGAGAATGATGAAGCACTTCCAGGTCAAGATAATAGCTCTCTCTGAACACTTTATAGCAAATAGGGCATGAAGTGACCAGGGTACGGGCGCCTGACTTCCATATAAGGTCGGAATTGTGGTTAATCAACTCCCTCGCCTCCCTGTCATTCCCCTCAAGCATAAGGGGTCGTCCGCAGCAAACCCCGCCATCCTCATCCATGAAAGACCATTTCAAACCGGAGGCATCAAGAATCCTGACCATTGCCTTTTTTATGGAGGGGGTAAGATGTGTCATGCATCCTGCAAAATAAAGCACATCTGTTTTTTCCTGCTTTCTGACCGGTAGAAAATCATAAGATGTTCCGGTTTCCTGTCTGGGAGTAACCACATTAATCCTGGATCTGAGATAACCCTTCCATCTGCTCTCGTAAACATTTTCAATATCCTCAGTTCTCCTTACTATCATCCTGATCGGGGATATCTCAATTCCTACCGGGCATATCTGATCGCATCGTCCGCACATAAGGCAATTGTGAGCTATGTCATGGAGTTCTTCCCTGTTCCTTATCCCCTTCATCAGGTAAGTCGCCTGGATAGTGTTGATGCCTGCGGAAAAACCAAGCTGACACACATCTATGCACATCCCGCATGAAGAGCATGAATGAACTTCCACCTCGGAATAGGTACCCGGCCTGTCTCCGGTCCTGATGCCTGAATTCCTCATGAAGATAAGAAACAGCTCAGTCGGAATATGAAGATACCTTGTCAGCGGAAGCAATACGAAAAAAGTTCCCAGTGAAAGCGAATACAGCCACCAGAAAGGATAGGCAAGTTCATTCGCAGGAAGAAAAGAGGCAAACCATTCTCCAAGGCTTCCCGTCAGAAAACTTCCCGTGCCATAGGCTCCGCTTGTAAGGCTTTCTGCTATAAGGCGGCTGGGAAATATTAGCCAGAGTGATGTGAGAGCAACTTTATCAAGAGGCTTCAGCTTTGTGGTTTTCTTCATTCCAACCACCTTTGATGAGAACCTTTTGATAACCGCAAGAACAAGTCCCGACAGTATGAACGCCAGGATGAGATCCATCATAAAAGCATAGGATGATTCAAAAAAGGTCTTCCCGTGATCGGGATTGAAAAACCTGAAGAAGATAGCCCTGTCGGGAGGATTCAGATGACGTTCCCCGAAAATATCAGCTTCTATGGTTCCGAAAAGTATAAGAAGAAACCATCCGAAAGCAAGGCTCATGTGCATGTATCCCAGACGGGGATTCGACTTGAGAATTTTTCTGTGGATAAGGCTCTCAAGAAAGATCTCCTTAAGGCTCTGGCCGAACGCCCTTCCGAAAAACCCCCTCTGAAGCCTTAGCTTATCGGGCCTCGAGAGTTCCCTGAACCAGATAACACTCCTTACTACTGCATAGATTAATATGAAGTACAGCCCGATATTGAACGGTATCACAAAAGGATCAAAATTCATAGCCTTCTGTATTTCGGAAAGCCTGTCGTGCCAGACTTACAACATTACGTGTATTAACCCCCCTGGGGCAGACCAGTATGCATTTGCCGCACAACATGCATTTTTTTATTTTCTGTCTTACCTGTTCATTTTCACCCCTTTTCAACAGGATATGAATCTCTCTCAGACTGAAATCCGTGAAATTCCCTGTCGTGCAGGTCGCGGTGCAGCATCCGCATTCAATACAAAGTTTAAGACTCGGCTCCCTCTCAATGATATAGTCGACTATGGTGCGATCATTGGCCTCATAGTCGATGACACGTGCTTTCGAAAGTGTAAAACCGAATTTATCCATTTACTTCTCTGAGTTCAGATAGTTTACAATTTCCGTAACGGCGCTCCGGGCATGCGAAATAGTCTCAGTTATATTCAGTGGCGCGGTGCAGGCTCCGGCATAAAAAACTCCTTTCATATTTCCTATGTTTGTTCCGAAATGATGATCGGCCGGCTGAAAAAACCTGTTCTCCCCTCTCTTCAGTTTTGCCCCGTCAGCAAGCTTTATGCCATCTTCCGACATTTCCATGCCTGCCATAAGCACAAGCATGTCCAACTCCATCTTAAGAGGTCTTCCTGCAAGCGTGTCCTCAACTTTTGCAACCAGCCTGTCATTTATGTTAACTGCCACCTCCGACACTTTGCCCCGGATAAAACTTACCGAGTATTTTTCCTGGGCTTCCTTGTATAGTTCTTCATACAGAGCCCCTCCCATCCTCATATCCATATAGAAACAAAATACCTTGGCTGAGGGAATCATTTTCCGGACCTCGATTGCCTGTTTAACAGCCGTCACGCAACAGAGCTTCGAACAATAGATATTCCCTACTTTCTCATCCCTTGACCCCACGCAATGAAGGAATCCAACCCTTTCAGGTATTATGCCGTTCGCAAGCCGGAGATCCTTCTTCCTGAACATCATTTCAAGATCAGCCGAGGTAATGACATTGTCATAAATGCCATAACCATATTCTTCCTTCCTCTGGCTTTTAAACAGGTCGAAACCGGTTGCAAGCAGCAGGGCATCGGCGTTTATAGTATCACCCCCTCCGGTGCTGACAATGAATTCGTTACCTTTGCGTTGAAAACCGGTCACCCGCTGTCCTTTCAGCAGGCGAATGTTCTGGTGGGAGACCTGGTTGTTGAGATAAGCAAGTACTTCATCACTGCTCCGCCTGTCGGGAAACAAATGGTACCAATCTCTCAGATGTCCTCCAAACTCCTCTCCCTTTTCGATAAGAGTAACAGAATATCCTTCATGGGCAAGACGGCCGGCTGCTTCCATTCCCGCTGTTCCCCCTCCTATTACAACAACACTTTTTCCCATGTCATGAGTTAATAAGATCTTTCGGGATCGGCATCTGCCTTCCGTCCTTTGTAAGATATTTATCCCGGGGATCAAACTCAATACCCATTTTCCTGAGAAGAGGTTCCGACTGAACCATGTGGATCTGTAATCCAATATCCCATGGATTATAACCCATGACCAGAGCGGCAAGTTCCTCGTATGTCAGAACAGGTATTGATTCACCGTCAGCGCCGAAAGTGCTTCCATCCATTTCCCTGATCGTGTACTGCCACTTGTCCATAAACATTGTGCAGCCCGGGCAGTTGGTAAGAACAAGGTCGGGTTTATATGGCTTCATTGAAGTAAACTTCTTGACAGTATTGGAAAGAGAATATCCCCTGTTGGCCTGAACCAGGTATTGCCTGAATCCGAAACCGCAGCAATGCCTTCTTTCGGGATAATCGACAACCTCTCCTCCCCATGATTCAATCATACCGCTGAGAACATGCGGAAACTCAGCCCCGCCAATTCCGTATTTCGGAAAGATCTTTGCATAGTGGCAACCAATGTGCTCCACAACCCTGAGAGGTTCTCCCGTTAGTTTATTGACAAGACGGAATTTCGCAGCGGAAGCTATCTGATCCCTGAACTTGTAAACAAGATCACTGGTATGAACTACATTTTCGGGAACATCAAATTCCCTGCCCGTGGCCTTGTACAAGTATTCCCTCGTTTTTTCAAGCTCTTCGGGGAAATGCTTCCATGTCTCAAGAATTTCAGTGTAAATTCCGAAAGAGGTTACACATGATATTGCAATATTCTTATATCCGGCCTCCTTCATAAGAGCATAATGACGGGCAACAACGGTCTGTATGGTCGAAAAAGGAACCACGTCGGAATGATAACCTATTCCCGTGCAGGTTGTATGTGAAGGATTCTCATACACATCCTTTCCCAGAACTTCCCTCATAAGATGAAGAAAAAACTGTTCAGATCCAGGAAAAAAACTTTGTCTGATGCACGACCTTACGTAAAAGAAATGATCATCTGCAATTTCCTTCTGGTAATCGCGCCAGACCATTTTATCTTCTTTTTGTTTCATATTTAATGAATTGTATCAAAAAGTATGTTTTTTATTTGAAGCAGTGTAAGCCTCTATGAAATATTCATTGTCGATTCCTTCCTCGTCGAACTGAAGCCCCATCTCAGCAGCTTTTTTACGGGAATGTGTTTCAATCGTTTCAAACAACTCGGTCCCGCCGGTCACCTCGAATATTTTTTTGAGCTCTTCCTTTGCATCATCGGGTATCTTTCTCAGGGGGCCTGCTCCAAGCTCGTTTATCTGGCCTCCGAGACGCTCATATACATCGTAGGTGTTTTCGAGGATGTATTTCCAGATTGGACCCTGTTCAAGATGCATGTCAGGCCTGACGGCATAAGTTGCCACACAGTAGCCGTATTTGAAAATATTCTCGCCTACGGTGCGTTTGATGGCAAACTGCTGCCTCCCTTTTTCTGAATCGGTGAAGAAACCAAGCTTCTGTGAAAGAGTTCTCAGCGCCATTACAACCAGAGCAGGAGTATTGCCCCTCGGACATCTTGTCTTGCACGACATGCACTCACCGCAGTACCATATTGTTTCCGACCTGAGTAGCTTTTCTATCTCCTCATTATCTCCTTTCTGCACGGTGTCGACGAGCTTCCTCGGATCATAGTCATAGAATTCGGCCGCCGGACATATTGCAGTGCAGATACCGCAGTTCATGCACGCCTTAAGACCTTCCACAAACCTGATGTCCTGCTTCAGAAGCTCCAGATAGTTTTCCATTTGGATTATCCTTAATTAAATCAGCGTCTGTTAATAAATTAACAACAAAAGTACTTGTTTGAACACTGGTTGATAAGACGCTTAAAACCTATTTTACAATAGGTATAAATACGTACAGTCTGCTCTGAAAGCCCTTAACTCCGGAACCGAAATAAAGTATGAATATTTATTCTAATTTTGAAACATGATACTTATAGCTGAAAGCGGCGGGACCAAAACTAATTGGTGTGCAATGTCAGGTACCTCGGAAACCGGGGTAATTCAAAGCATCGGACTAAATCCAAATTTTGTTTCAAAGGATACTATCAGGGAGGTACTCACTCTGGAAGTCCTTCCGGCAATGAACTATCCAGCAATCAGGGAGGTTTGGTTCTACGGTGCGGGCTGTGCAGGAGAAGCCATGATTCGAAAGGTTCAGGAAGCCGTCAATTCAGCCCTGCCCGGAATCATGGTAAATGTGTTTTCCGACCTGACGGGAGCTGCAAGGGGACTGCTCGGAAAAAATCCGGGATATATCTGTATGATAGGAACAGGGTCAAACTCGGGATATTACGACGGAAGGCAAATCACCTTCAATGTACCGCCCCTCGGGTTTATCCTGGGTGATGAAGGAAGCGGAGCAGCCCTCGGAAAGAAGCTTATCGCCGATTTTCTCAGGGGAATAATGCCAGGCAGGCTGGCAGATGAATTCAAAAGTATCTATGGAGCTGAAAAAGATGAAATCGTGTCAAATGTCTACAGGGGTGTTTTTCCAAGCCGTTATATCGGTGGATTTGTGAAATTCCTGAATGATCATATCGCTGAATCATACTGCAGGGAACTGGTTGAGTCTTCATTCGGGGAATTTGTCCGGAGAAACCTGTTACTATACGGAACTCCTCCCGGCACCCGTATAGAAGTAACCGGATCGGTTGCCTGGCACTTCCGCGACATCCTGGAGGAAGTCTTCAAAAGCTATGGCTTCGTTGTGTCTTCGGTCTGCCAGGGACCTATAGAAGGCCTTATCCGGTACCACAAAGAAAACTCATTGCTCTGATGTCCCTGCCGGAAAAAATCCCTGAAGGAACTTTAAGCTGCTGATTTTAATACTCAACTGAACATGACAAGTGTAACAGAATCCGAATCCCTTTACCGCGATCTTGAAAAGATGGAGGTGACGGAGTTGCTCGAATCCATAAACAACGAAGACCAGAAAGTCCCGCTGGTAGTCAAGAAATCTATCCCTGAGATAGCCCGGCTGGTCGAAGCCATCGTGACAAGGATGAGAAAAGGGGGACGTCTTTTTTATATCGGGGCAGGAACCAGCGGACGCCTCGGAATTGTTGATGCTTCAGAAATTCCTCCCACTTTTGGACTCGATCACGGTTATGTCATCGGACTGATAGCAGGAGGTGACGGGGCCATCCGAAAGGCTGTTGAAATGGCTGAAGACAATGAAGAATTGGGATGGAAAGATATTCTGGCTTTCAATCCAACAACGGCAGATGTGGTGGTCGGTATTGCAGCTTCGGGAACAACGCCTTATGTTGTGGGAGCCATGAAGAGAGCCCGGCAGAACGGAATATTCACAGGCGCCATAACCTGTAACTCAGGCACCCCTGTAGCTGAAAACGCCGATGTGGCGGTTGAACTGATCACAGGTCCTGAATTTGTTACCGGCAGCACCAGAATGAAAGCCGGAACAGCACAGAAACTTGTTCTCAATATGCTTACCACATCTGCAATGATAAGACTTGGGAGAGTTAAGGGAAATAAAATGGTAAATATGCAGCTCACCAATCAGAAGCTTATCAGAAGAGGTACTAAAATGATTTCCGATGAGCTGGGACTTGATCCGGAAACATCAAGAAAACTCCTTCTTCTCCACGGGTCGGTTAAGAAAGCCATAGATGCCTTCACTGAGAATAACAATTCTGACAGTCAGACACATCTGACATCCCCGCCTCAGTAGTCTCAGGCAATACCGGCTTCTCAGGATTCTCCATCATTGATGTAACGCTTGCATACCTCCAGGATTTCAGGAACAGCCGTAATAAAACAAACATCTGGGTTACCAAAAACACAAGAAGTACCCCTCCGCCGGTCAGCGGCTTCCATAAAGGAATAATTAGAAAAGCGCATAAAAGCAACAGTGTCTGGACCAGCAAAAGCAGAACCATTAAAACGTATGATCTGCGGAATATCTTTAAAGTAAGGTTGAGTCCGAAGCCAATGGCTGCAAAAGCTGAAATATCATCCCTACCTGCTTTCCCTGCTCTGGAATAATCTGCGACAAGAAGAAAAACAGGTACCAGAAGCAGGAGCACCGAGGCTGAAGCGATGCGGATTGCTCCGGTGTAGGCTCCATCGGATATTCCACCGGCGCTGATTGGAACAATAACAAATAACAGCACGAAAAAAAGGAATGCTATAGTCAATACAAATGTTATCACCAGAAAGGGAAGAAAATTACCCCCTGCAGCCCTGAAAAATCCCATTGCCGAATATCCTGACGAATCCTTTCTCATGACGCCGAAAAGGCCGGCCGAAACAAAGGCATTAATCAGGAATGCAACAAGGAATGTAAAAAGGTAACCGTTTGTAAAAACTGAAAAAAGGCTAAGACCCGCACCGCCCAGATCCGCGAAAACTTCAATATCCAATCCTTCCGCGAGTCTTTCGGTTATCATGCTGCTGCCAAAAGCATTGTTCAAAGCGGCGTGCAGCGGAAAAACAAGCAGCACAGCCAGCAGGAAAAACAGAAACCATGAAAAAAGTACAGCATTCCGTGCCCTGCACACTCTCGTAAAACCTGTTCTCAATGAACTGATTATCTTCATTACGGAAAAATATTAAAACAGAAACAAACTAAAAGTGAACTGGATGAAAGCAAGAAGCTTGTTGGCAAGACGGCGTACAGGAACCCTCCACGGGCTTTCTGTCAGGGAATTGTTGACAAAATTCACATCCATGGCGATCTTGTATCCGGGGTCAATCTTTACCCATTCTATCCTGCGGGTGCCGGTATAGCTAAAGTCCTTGTATCTTTCCTTTCCGTCCCAGTACTCGAGATCCTCGTCGCCGTTTGTAAAGTGTACAAGAACTTCAACAGGAAGCATTATATCGCCCACCCTGTCGACCATTGCAATGGCGGTATAAACCGAACCGGATTCCCGTGATCCATCTTCATCTTCAGCTTCATCATCGTCAGCCATGCTTTCCGTTCCGGAATACCTCCTGTTCACTATCTCCGATACTCTGTAATCGCAAATACCGGTTCCGTAAAATGCCTGGTCAAAAAACCAGTTCATGTCATGCCCAAATTTATCACCATGCTCTGCTTTTACAACCTCATTTACCACTTCTATAAAATCCTTTCCGGAAGGATGGCGGAAAGCCCATCTTCGGTAATACTCCCTGAAAACATTGTTCATGGTTTCTTCCCCTATTATTCCGGCAAGCGTTCGAAGCGTTGTCGCCGCTTTCTGATAGGACAGCATTGAATAAGAATCCCGGGGATAATTCCAGGAATACTCCCTGTTGCTGGCAATCTGCCTTAAAGGAGATTTTACATAAGAAAGCCTCAGAATCGAATTGTCGGATATCCTAATCAACCTGTGATCGATCATCCCGGATCTGCTTCCGTAATAATGATCCATTATCCTGCCTTCCCAGTAACTGTTTACGCCTTCGTCGAGCCATGGTTCCTCAAACTCATTACTGGCAAGGATTCCCATGAAATAGGCATGTCCGAATTCGTGAATTGTTACCATTTCGGGAAGGTTGATGAATTCCGGGATCTTGTCGGCCGATCCCGAGGTGAAAAGTGTTGTGTATTCCATTCCGCCGGCTCCGGCGCCTTTTGAGGGAGGATCAACAAAGGTAAGGTGAGTCCAGGGATATGGACCCACATTGTTCCCAAGATACTCGAGCGCATTTTTAACTGAGGAAAACTGCCTTTCTACCTGATTTATTCTTGTTTCCGGTATAAGAAGCGTAATGTCGACATGGTTCCACCTGTCGGTAAACACCTGGTAACCGGGCCATGCCGTCCATGCAAAATCGACAATATCTTCGGCACGAAAGACCTGCGTTTTCATTGTTCCGTTTGTCTTCTCTGAGATCAGTCTGCCTCCCGAACCGGTTACATATTCTGAAGGAAGCGTAATTGTCACATCATAAACGCTGTGATCGGCGTAGAACTCCGAGTTTGCATGGAACTGATGACAGTTCCATGATCCTCTTCCTTTCTCTCCCTCCCGTGAAGGCTCATAGACACCGAATTTCGGGAACCACTGTCCTACAAAGAAGAAATCATCAGCAAATCCTGTCCTTCTAATGACGGACGGAAGCTTTGTCTCAAAGTCAACTGTTACGGCAACAGTGTCACCCGGCATGGCAGGTTCGGGAAGCATTACCCTTATCACGGTCCTGTCATCCCTGTTTCCGTCATCCGGACTTATATATTCCATTGAGGGCAGAAGATCAAACCCGTCATTCCCTGTGAAAGATTTTACCTCGATCCATCCCGGGTCGGATTCCCTGCGGCCTGGCGATCCCCCGGATTCTTTATAAAAGGTTGTCAGGTTGTTCCTGAATGCATTCATATACAAATGCATCCTTATCTCGGAAACTGTATCTGAAGTCTTGTTGACCCAGAAGGCATCCATTTTCCCGGCGACTGTTTTCGCTTCAGTATCAAGTGATACATCAAACCTGTATCCTGTAATTCTGTCGCTGAGAGGTGTTTGCTCCTGCGGAATAACCACAGTGCAGCTTAACAAAAGCGACAGTGAAACTATAATAAACTGCTTCAGACTCATAATAGTCATATTTCCTTACCGTCGTGAATAAATCACCCGGTCCCAAAAATCATGATGCATTCGGGAATAACTTAACAAATCAGGCCGGGTGCTTTTCTGAACAGGATCAGATAATACTTACTTCGAAGCTTCCTGTCTGGTAAGAGTCAGGGGAATCTCCCCTTCAAAATAGACAGCCTTGCCTGTCATTTTCTTGTCACCATCAGGGTTAAGGTGAACAACAACCTCCTGTCCTTCAACATAAACTGTAAATGTAAGAGTGTCCTTCTCCATTTTTGCTTTTTCTCCTGTCAGGGAATAACCGCTTACAGGAAAAGATATGGAGGTAGAATACTTTTCATCGGCAAATTTTACATCGATGGTACCGGATGTAAATCCTTCGGGAGCATAGGGAGCTTCAAATTTCCATGAACCGGTATGAACAGGATTCTTTGAATTGGACTGACCTGTGACTGTGAAAATTGCACAAAATGCAAGTAGTAAAAATGCAAATATCCCCTTTTTCATTTCTATTGTTGTTTTTGGTTTTCCCAAATATAGTTATCTGTCGGAAAAAAGCCAAAGAAGACCTGAACTATCGCACCTGAAGTATGAAATAAGCTGACAATCACCGGCGATTTCCGGAAGCTCATCTTATCCCTCAGGCTTCGGAAAGTACATGTTAGTAGCAAATTCCTCAGGAAAATCTTCGGCTTCCGACAATTCAACATACTGTGAATTCTCAAGAATCCGTTTCATCCGCTTTTCAATGTCATCCGACCTGAGATACTGCATGGCGCCAATTCCGGCACTGTTTCCCACTGCCAGTATCCTGTTTTCCAGCTCTGAAGGCAGTAAACCAAGGCTGACAGCTGATCCTATGTTGATGTAATTTCCAAAGCCGCCGGCAAGAAAAAGAGCATCAATATCTTCAAACCTGGTCCCGGAACGCTTCATAAGAATCCTGATCCCCGAATATATTGCCGACTTAGCCAGTTGTATCTCCCTGATATCCTGTCTGGTTATTACTATATTGTTTCCGGAATGGATTATAAACGGTTCTTTCATGAATCCGGTCTCGTCCACAATCCCTCTTCTGACAAGATATGCTGCGATATCAACTATTCCTGATCCGCAAATTCCAAGGGGTTCAGTATTACCTATGACATTGAAGGCTCCGTCGTCAGAAAAACCGGATATTGCTCCGGAAACTGCCGCCATGCCGCAGGATATGCTGGCCCCCTCAAAAGCAGGTCCGGCGGCTGCTGAACAGGCATAAACCTTATCCCCTTTAACCAGAGCTATCTCGCCGTTTGTCCCGATATCCACAAACAGAAAGTTCCTGTAAAGGGATTTCAGAGCTGCCAGTCCTGCAATAATGTCAGCGCCCACATAAGCAGAAAGGCAATCCAGTGTAATGAGCTGTCCGTTCGGATTGATCTTTAATCCGGAACTGGCGCCAATCCTTATCTGCCCTGAGGTAAACTTCGGAGTGAAGGGTGCAAGAGCAATTGGAACCGGATCCTCACCCAGGAGCATGTGAAGCATTGTAGTGTTTCCTGCAACAACAATCTTCTCTATGTTATTATGGTCGAGCGAACGCCCGGAAAGAAATGTATCAAGTTCATAATTAATCCTTTCGATTATAGCATTCTGAAGCTCCTCAAGCCCCGCCTCATTCTCCTGGCACCAGGTGATCCTGCTTATTATATCAGCCCCGAATCTCATCTGAGGATTAAGAAAAGATGATACCTTTTCAATAGAGCCATCTGCAAGGCTTAAAAAATAAAGGGCTACGGTGGTAGTCCCGAGATCGACCGCAACACCGTAAGGAGAAAGGCTGTGACAGGAATGAAGCTCAGGCCTGAACTCAAAATCCTCAAGGAATTCTGTCTGTCTGACAAGTATACTTGCTTCATCCTCCCCGGGTAATATGACATCTGTATCGCCAGCCGGGTAAAACCTGCACGAAACAACTTTTCCTACCCCCGACACCCATACTGTGCACTTGCCACAACGGCCTCTCCCACCACAAGGTGAGTAAATATTATATCCGTTTTTCCTGAGAATTGTCTGAAGAGCGACACCATCATCCGAATCCATTTCCCTGACTCCGCCCGGGCCCGTGCATCTTATCCTGATCATTACTGGTTTATATTTGCTTATTTCCCCTGACAGTTTCAGTTCCGTCCTGAGATCCGAATCCCTTAATATCAGTCAGAACACGACCTGGTTTGAAAATCCTGTATGCCGCAGGCCATATTCTGGCAAGATACCTGTCCTGCTCCTTCCTCATAAGAACGGCAAACTCATCCATCGCGGGACTTTCACTGCCTGATCTGTACTTATAACCAATCGCCTCCAGCAACACTGCATAGTCATTATACTTTCCAAGATCCTGAGCAAGGGAGTCAAGTCTCTTCTCAAGATTTCTTACCGGAGCAGGATTTGATTGTCTGAAAAAGAACAACTGGTAGAGAAGGTCCTTGGTTTTCTTTCTGAACTCGTGGATGAAGCTATCTTTTGGATTGTGCCTGGCCTGAAGATAGCAGTCAGCAACAAGCTGGAAGGACATCTGCAGACCCGTACGAAGAAGTTCAGAATCAATATCCCGTATACTCATGAAACGTATCCTGTAGAATGAGCGGTGAAGCATATCCCTTATCCTGATCAGATCGTTTTTGATATCTGAAGCCGCCAGGGACCGGTCTTCATGCTTCATTAATATCTTCTTTACCGGAGTTTCTTCGCTTATACGAACGTACAAAGCCGGATGCCTCTTTCTGAAATCCCTCAGAAGCTTACGATGAACAGTCGATTCACGCCATGTGCTCATCATCCTTCCTGTTTCACGGAATGCATTGTATTCCCGCCTGAAAGATTGCTCATCCATGCTGCTCCCTATCAATTTTATTGCTGCCCTGGACTTTTTCATAAGCACTCTCACATCGTGAACCACAATCTGGCCGGGAAGCTTTCCGGGCTGTATCATGGACAGGGCTTCTTCTATATAGCCGCAAAGAACCGGTTTAAATCCGGTTGTTTCACTATGTGCCTGAGCAGACTCTGTCATTTCATGCTTCTTAGCTGTTAAAGTTATGGTTTTCGGACAACAAAGCCAATAATCACATTGTCAATTAGCATGCTGCCTTCCATTTTGTGCTCCATCAAGCAAAAAGAATTAAATTTGTTGGTTGTAAAATCTGCCAGATGAGTAAAATTCGGAACGGTCAGAAAATTGGGATCCTGACAGCAGGAGGCGATTGTCCTGGCCTGAACGCAGCCATACGCGGAGTAGGCAAAACAGCTATAGTGAAATACGACATGAGAGTCATCGGAATCAGCGACGGCTATACCGGACTCATAAACAAGGAATACAGGGAACTGACAGAGAAGGACCTTTCCGGGATACTTACCATGGGAGGCACAATCCTTGGAACTTCGAGAGAAAAACCTTTCAAGAGTGACGGAAAAAATAAGAACGACCTTAGAAAGCCCGCTCTGATTAAGGAACATTATGAACAGATGGGACTCGACTGCCTTGTTTGCATTGGCGGTAACGGGACCCTGAAAACTGCCAACCTGCTGTCGCTGGAAGGCCTTAACATTATCGGGATACCGAAAACCATCGATAATGACGTCTTTGGAACCGACCAGTCGTTCGGATTCGATTCAGCCGTCAATATAGCTACAGAAGCCATAGACAGGCTGCATTCCACAGCCAACTCCCACAAGAGAATAATGATTATAGAGGTCATGGGTCACAATGCAGGCTGGATAGCCCTTTATTCGGGCATTGCCGGCGGAGGTGACGTTATACTGATTCCTGAGATAAAATATGATGAGGAAAGGATTGGGGAATACCTTATGAACAGGCTCAGGGAGAACAAGCCCTACTCGATAATAGTCGTTGCTGAAGGGATCAGGATACCCGTTAAAGAGGAATCAGCGGCCCGGTATCTCAGCAGAAGGATATCCGAATTAACCGGAATCGAAACCAGGGAAACGGTTCTCGGTTACATCCAGAGAGGAGGCAGTCCTTCGCCAATGGACCGGGTTCTTGCGACCAGATACGGATCAGCGGCGGCAGACCTTATAGCAAAACGTGAATACGGTAAAATGGTCGCCCTCAGAAAAAATGAAATCACCTCGGTCCCTCTTTCCGAAATTGCAGGAAAAATTAACCTGGTAAACCCTGAAAACGGGATGGTTGTGAAAGCAAAAAACATGGGAACCAGCTTTGGCGACTGACTTCCGTAAAATTATTCATGTTACAAAATAGTACTGTATGAAGAAAATGATTTTCGTCCGGCACGGTAAAGCCGAAGAACATACCGGTTCGCATGATGATTACGAAAGGTCTCTCATCACGAAAGGCAAGAGTGTGTCGGCAAAAATGGCCAGGCTTCTTAAAAAGAAGTTGGATGACCATGCCGTCCTTATAACAAGCCCGGCCTTCAGGGCCTACGAAACAGCGGTGATCTTCGCACGTATCCTTGGATATGAACCCGATAAGATATTGCTCAGGGACAAGCTTTACATTCCTGCTTCGCTTAAGTCATTTTCCGATATAACAGCAGAACTTGACGAAAAAACAGATACTGTGATATTTTTCGGGCATAATCCATCGTTTACTGAAATTCCCGACCTCCTCTCGGTAACAGGCTGCGATATAGTTCCCAAAAGCGGGATTGTCTGCCTTTCGTTCAAAACCGATACCTGGAAGGACATTTTCAGGGAGAAGGGGACTGTTGAGTTTTTTCTGAAACCTGATATTTCAATATGAACAAGACATATATACCAAAGGAAATAAGCTGGCTTTCATTCAACGAAAGGGTTCTCCAGGAAGCGGAAAACAAGGACGTGCCCCTGCTTGAGCGGTTCCGCTTTCTTGGCATTTATTCAAACAACCTCGATGAGTATTTCAGGGTAAGGGTGGCAACATTGCGAAGGCTGACACAGTTGGGCTCAAAATCTCACGATATACTGGGCTACAGCCCAAAATCGACACTGAAGAAAGTCAATGCCCTGGTACTTGAGCAGAATGAAAGGTTTGAGAAAGCCTATACCGGACTGATCCAGGAACTTGCAAAGCACAATATCCATATAATTAATGAAAGGGAACTTAACCCTGAACAATCGGAATTTGTAAGGAACTTCTTTCTAAAGGAAGTGCGTAACAGACTGATGCCCTTTTTGTTTGACAAGGACAGCGATTTTCCGAACCTGACCGACGATGCAATTTACCTTGCAATATCCCTTTCAAAGAAAAACGTGGAGAAGAAGAAGTTCGCCCTGCTTGAAGTCCCGACAGATGTACTTCCCCGCCTTGTCGTCCTTCCGGAAACAGATGAAAACAAATACCTGATCTTTATTGAAGATATTATCAGGTTCGGGCTGAAGGACATTTTTTTCATTTTTGACTTCGATGAGATCAGCGCTTACACAATAAAGCTTACACGTGATGCAGAGCTTGAACTCACCGACGATATCTCCGAAAGCTATATAGAGAAGATATCAAGAAGCATCCAGCAGAGAAAGCACGGCAGTCCTGTCAGGTTTATCTACGACAGGGAAATGCCGAAAGACATGCTTAAAATGCTTACCAGACTTCTGAACTTCGGAACCGACGATGCCCTGATACCGGGCGACCGCTACCATAATTTCAAGGACTTTATGAGGTTCCCCCAGTTCGGAAAGAAAAAGTTCTATTACGAACCATTCAGACATATCCAGCACAAGGACATCCACCCGGGGAAAAGTATCCTTTCAGCAATAAACAAAAAGGATATAATGCTCTTCTTCCCTTACCATCCTTTTGAACATTTCATAGATCTTCTGAGAGAAGCATCGATAGATCCTTATGTAACCACCATCCAGATAACACTGTACAGACTGGCCAGAAACTCAAGCGTTATCAATGCCCTCCTCAATGCTGCCAGAAACGGGAAAAAGGTCACAACAATTGTCGAGCTTCAGGCCAGATTCGATGAGGAAGCAAACCTGCTATGGGGAAACAAGCTTATGGAAGAGGGAGTAAAGGTGATTTACGGAGTTCCCGGACTTAAGGTCCATGCCAAACTTTGCCTTATTACAAGGTCGAAGGACGATATACTTCACAGGTATGCAGCTGTAGGAACCGGAAATTTCAACGAGGATACAGCCAGGGTTTACACTGACCATCTTCTCCTCAGCGCCGACAAAAAAATCACTAATGATGTATTCAAGGCTTTTAATTTCTTTAATGTCAACTACAGAAAAGACAATTATTACCACCTGATCATCTCCCCTTTCTTCCTTCGCAACCGGATGTCGCAGCTTATTGAAAATGAGATTAAGAATGCCGCAGCAGGAAAGAAGGCATTTATATACCTGAAACTGAACAACCTGACCGACCCCGAGATTATAAATCAGCTTTATGAAGCAAGCCGGGCAGGTGTAACTGTAAGGTTGATTGTGAGAGGCATGTTCTCTGTCGTTACCGGGATTAAAGACCTGAGCGATAACATCAAGGCTATTGGTATTGTGGACCGTTTTCTCGAACACAGCCGCTTTATGATATTCTGCAGCGACGGAAATGAGGAATGTTTTATCTCTTCTGCCGACCTGATGACAAGAAATATTGAACACAGGATCGAGGTAACCTGCCCTGTTTACGACAAGACTCTGAAAAATGAACTGAAGGAAATCTTCGAGATACAGTGGTCAGACAATGTGAAAGCCAGAAAGCTGGATCCGTCCCTGGCGAACAAATCAGTCAAACCCGGGAATAAACCTGTACGCTCCCAGGTGGAAGTTTATAACTATGTATTGAAAACAAGCGGCAGATGCCCTGAAAAAAAATCAGAAACTTGAACATTCCGGCCCTTATCACCGGCAGCATTGTCATAGTTGTCTTTTCATGGTTCTATTCCATAAAAAAGAAAAGATACCATGGCATTCCCCGTTTCTTTGCATTTGAAAGCATCTTCATACTTGTCCTTCTGAACGTTGCTTACTGGTTTTCAAATCCTTTTTCCTGGAACCAGATCCTTTCATGGACTTTTCTGATACTTTCTGCATGGTTCGGCATTGCCGGCTTTGTAACATTGCACAGGAAAGGCAAGGCAGACGGAGACTTCGAGAACACCACTGTTCTTGTCAGATCAGGTGTCTATGGGTTGATAAGACATCCTTTATATTTCTCACTCCTTCTTCTTGGTACAGGTATAATGATGAAGAATCTCACACTGCCTTCTCTCACGGCAGGGGTGGTTAACCTTATTGCTCTGGGATTCACAGCTGCAACAGAAGAAAAGGAGATGATTGCAAAATTCGGAGAACAATACCTCGGATATATGAAGGAGACAAAAATGTTTATCCCTTTCGTTCTTTAATCCGGATGCTGCCTGTTATTCAATCCTGACTCCCTGGAGGATAGTCGTCTGAACCGGGCATCAATGATGTCATCTATCAAAAAAAAGCCGTTCCATAATAATATGGCACGGCTTCTACACAAATCCAATCAAAAAATAAAAACTATTCTACTTCGAGGATAGCCATTTCATCGATTTCTCTGATTCGGGCTTCTCCTTCGAATACATGACATCAACGAGATTTCCGTTTTCATCTATAAGGTATTTCTGAAAGTTCCACCTTACCTCAGAATCCATCACTCCATTCTTTTCCCTGGAAGTAAGCCACCTGTAAAGAGGATGCATGTCATCTCCCTTGACCGAGATCTTTTCCATCAAAGGAAAAGTAACACCGTAGTTCTGATTGCAAAACTGCCTGATTTCTGAAGCCGAACCGGGCTCCTGGCCGGCAAAGTTGTTAGCAGGAAAACCAATGATAACAAGTTCTCCCTCATACTTCCTGTACATCTCCTCAAGGTCCTTGTACTGGGGAGTAAAGCCGCATTTGGATGCGACATTCACTACCATGACCTTTTTGCCTTTGAGTGAGGAAAGATCAAAGTCTTCCCCTTCAAGGGTCTTTACCTTAAAATCATAAAAACCACCTGTTTGTGAAAATAATGTCATTGAGATCGTTGCTAAAATTGTAAAAAGGGTAAATCTCTTCATAACTTCAAGTTTTCAATTTTCGTAATACCTGATTTTCAAATCTTCAAATTTTCACATTATTAACACCGACAGACAGGATTTGTTCAAATATGACAGAAGGGCTGACAATTATTTAATGACTGTTACATCCCTTATCTGAATCGTTATAGGCATTGTCATCCCCATAGAAGCAATTTCAAGTTCACCTGTTATTTTCGTTGAGGAGGACTGGCTTACAAGACTACCATTCCCAACTGACACCAGATTCTCCGAAGTTCTTTCAAAGGGCCCCTTTATATTGAGATCCATTCCCTGGCTTTGAAGGCTCATTTTAAAAGTCCCCGTACCCTCCTTCGTGATCTTTGCGCATTCAGTCCCGCCAACTGTTTCGATACCTTCAAACTTGTTTATTGTATTGCTTATCATGGTTTGTGACATGGTTGCTGTCTTGAGGTTTGAAGAATCGCTGCTGTTCCATGTATCTCCCGGTTTCACCGGATTTTCAGGCAGAATCGGGAATAATTCATAAAGCGACTGGGCAAGGTTCGACTCACTTCCTTCAACGTTGAAAACGATTGCCTCAGCACCCGTAAAGTCAACCGGCTTACCGGTGGGCGCAATAACAACTTTTACGGTTTTCCCTTTAGCATCCATAACCGGGCCACCGCCCCCTCCCATCGGTGAATCCGTTTTCTGTCCAAGGGTGTCGACAATGATTTCAAGAACAATATCTTTACCCTGGAGTCCTGCCTGCCTTACACTGCAGCCAAAAGCCGAAGTGACATCAGTTTGCATTGTCTGGCCCTGCATATCCATAATCTGAGCCATGGTGCTGGTGTAAAGATAATGCACTGGCTTTTCATCAGAATATTTATACGCCAAAGTAACTTCCTGTGAAAAAAGCTGAACAAACATACCGGAAAACAGAAGAATGATTCCGGCCAGAGAGACTGATTTTTTAATTTGATTTTTCATTGCATTTTGTTTAAATGACTAGATTGTCGGAATAAAAGAAATTAGTGAAAATTTAGGAATAATCCTTCAAATAAATCCCATGTTAAGAAAAATATTATTCTTCACCTGTCCGGTATTTCTTACCGATCATCTTAGCGCTGAAATAATACCGGTCA
>JAKLIJ010000189.1 GCA_022709665.1 Bacteroidota bacterium | reverse complement strand
TCGGGCTGGCAGCCTGATCTGGAGGCCCTGGAAAAAGAAGATCTTAAGAAGGTAAAACTGATGTGGACCAACTATCCCAACATGCCAACCGGGGCATCAGGATCGCCCGGGCTTTTCAGCAGACTTGTAGCTTTCGCCCTGGAACACAACATCCTTCTGGTAAACGACAATCCGTACAGCTTCATCCTGAATGATAAATACCTGAGCCTGCTTTCGGTAAAAGGAGCAATGGAAACAGCCCTTGAACTCAATTCCCTGAGCAAGTCCCACAACATGGCCGGCTGGAGGATTGGAATGGTTGCTGGCGACAAAGAATACATTTCAACGATATTAAAGGTAAAGAGCAACATGGATTCGGGGATGTTTCTCCCTCTTCAGATGGCAGCTGCCGAAGCCCTCAACAATCCGGAATCATGGTACGACACCGTCAACTCCACATACAGGAAAAGGCGTCATGCTGCAGAAGATATTATGAACTTGCTGGGCTGCCGCTTTAATCCCGATCAGACAGGACTTTTCCTCTGGGGCAGGATACCCGAAACCAGCGCCGGCGCAGAATCAATGGTGGAAGACATCCTTCAGAGGGCCCATGTCTTCCTGACTCCCGGGTTTATTTTCGGAAGCAGGGGGGAAAGACATGTCAGGATATCGCTTTGTGCTACTGAGGAAAGACTTGAGGAAGCAAGACGAAGAATCGAAAAGTTAAAATTATAAAGACAAAGAGTATCATATCAGTCTGTTAAATATCCGGATAAAACCAATCATAAAATCACAAATCACCATTAACAGGAATGACAATCGCAATAGTTGGAATAGGACTTATAGGCGGATCGCTGATGATAGACCTCAGGAAGCGGGGTTTTACCGACAGGATAATAGGAGTCGAATCAAATCTCCAGCACAGTAACATAGCACAGTTGTGCGGCCTTGTGGATGAGACTGATTCGCTGGAAAATGCAGTTGACAGGAGTGATCTTATAATACTCAGCACACCGGTTAACACTATCTGGAAGATGCTTCCGGGAATACTCGACAGAATAGACGGAACTTCAAAAGTGGTTACCGACATGGGGTCGACTAAGGGCAAGATCGGCAGAGTAGTAAAGAATCATCCGGCAAGAGGCCGTTATGTAGCCCTTCATCCCATGGCAGGAACAGAGTTTTCGGGACCGCTTGCTGCAATCGGAAAGCTTTTCGACTATAAGAATGCAATCATATGCGATCCGGAACTAAGCGACAGAGACGCTCTCGGACTGGCAGAAGAGATGCTCGATGTGCTGAATATGAAGAAGGTCTACATGAACTCGCGCGATCACGACGTTCATGTGGCCTATGTTTCTCACATATCGCACATCACCTCGTTCTCTCTTGCCCTCAGTGTTCTCGACAAGGAGAAGGAAGAGAAGAACATCACGACGCTGGCCGGCGGAGGTTTTGAAAGCACTGTAAGGCTGGCCAAGAGCAGCAGTGAGACCTGGGCGCCCATTTTCCTTGAGAATTCAAAATATATAATAGAGGTTCTTGACAATTACATAGAAAAGATGAATCTTTTCAGAAAACTCATTAAGGAGAATGATATGGAAGGTCTGAAGGGACTTATGGAGGAAGCAAACAAAATCAAGAAGATATTACATTAAAAGTCAACACCATGGTACTTGAACTAAAGAGATTTCTGGCAACTGAATGGAAAGGATTCAAGGGAAGGCCTTTCCTGATCTCGGGTCCCTGCAGCGCTGAAAGTGAGGAACAGGTTATGTCGACAGCAGTTGAGCTGGCTAAAATACAGGAAGTGAGTGTTTTCCGAGCCGGGATATGGAAGCCCAGAACCCGGCCCAACTCATTCGAAGGTGTCGGATCGGAAGGTCTCAAATGGCTTAGAAACGTTAAGCAGGAGACCGGACTGATGGTCGGGACAGAGGTTGCAAACGAGAAGCACGTTTATGAAGCTCTCAAATACGGCGTTGATCTTCTGTGGATTGGAGCCCGCACCTCAGTCAACCCCTTTACGGTTCAGGAAATATCTGATGCGCTGAAGGGTGTTGATGTGATGGTGCTTGTAAAGAACCCTATCAACCCTGACCTTGAGTTATGGATAGGAGCAATTGAAAGAATAGCCAGGGCAGGGATCACAAGGATAGGAGCCATTCACCGTGGTTTTTCGACCTATGAAAAGACTGTTTACAGGAACCAGCCCAACTGGCAGCTTCCGATAGAACTCCGACGGAGGATTCCCGATCTGCCCATAATCTGCGATCCCAGCCATATCTCCGGAACGAGGGAATATCTTTTTGAACTGTCTCAAAAAGCTATGGACCTGAACTTCGACGGGCTCATGCTTGAATCCCACATTGATCCCGATCATGCTCTTAGCGATGCCTCGCAGCAAATAACCCCGAACGAACTTCATGAGCTTCTCAGCAGGCTGATACTCAGGAGCCCTGTTGCCTCCGACCCCCGACTGCTCGACATCCTTGGTGAGTTACGTCAGCAGATCGACGTCTTCGACGATGCCCTTCTGGATATCCTTGAAAAAAGAATGAAGATCGCCGAAACGATCGGACAGTATAAAAAGGACAATAATATTACTATCTTGCAGCCAACCCGCTGGGATGAAATAATACGTAAGGTGGTGCTCAACGGCCAGGTCAAGGGACTAAGCCGTGAGATGATCGACA
>JAKLIJ010000188.1 GCA_022709665.1 Bacteroidota bacterium | reverse complement strand
CGTCAAAGCCAAAGCCCTGAAGGGCTTCCTCCATCACCCTGCATGAGGCTGCAGCAGGGTTTTCGTATTCTCTCAGATATCCTGAAAACAGAAAGACAGAGGCAAGCTTCAGCGGAACATACTGCTCCTGCGGCAGCTTTTCGGCAATGGCAAGCAACTCAGCCTGCGTTGCCACCCCCAGGGCATACTGAGCGTTGTGAAAATAGAGTCCGGGATGGGATTCTTCAAGAAAAATCCTGCTTGCCTTTTCCTCTACATCCTGAAGTTTCAGAACCTGAAGCATGAACCTGAACCTGTCGTTTGGCGATCCCTCCTCATCCCGCAGCTCCGGTAAGATGCCCTTTATAAAGTACATATCAAGATCGCCCTTGTACTTGACCGGCATCCTGCCCCTGTATTCGCATTCAAAAAAGTCCTTCACAAATTCCCAGGTAGCTCCCGAGATGTTTATCTTGCCGCCTTCACCCGACGATTCCATCCGGCTTGCAATATTGACCGTGTCACCCCAGATATCATACGACAGCTTCTTGTGCCCAACCACACCGGCTATGACAGTTCCCGTGTGAATCCCTATCCTTATGTCCCAGTATTTGATCCCCCTGATAAGAGAATCTTCCTTGAGTTTCATCATGTATTCCTGCATCTCTATAGCTGCCAGAACAACCTCAACCGGATTGGTCCTGTTCTTTTCAGGTATCCCTCCGGCACACATATAGGCATCCCCTATGGTCTTTATCTTTTCAATCCTGTATTTTTCCACCACCGAATCAAAATGAAAAAAGAACTTATCGAGCTCATCGATCAGGACCTCGGGATTCATTTCCTCTGCTATCTGCGTAAATCCCTGAATATCCGAAAACAACACCGTTACGAAATTGTACTTGGTCTTGGCGACCTTCCCGCTGGACATGAGTTCCTCCGCAGTGTCTTTCGGCAGCACATTTGCAAGAAGAGCTTCAGTTTTTTCGTTGACCTTTACGAGATCCTCGTTCTTTTTGGTGATAACTTTCTCAAGCTCTTCCTGCTTCTTCCTGAACTTCCTTTCCAGATACCGGTAAACAATAAACTGCACAGCAAGAATGACAAACACAGCTGCAATCAGTACAGGAATCGTTAGTGTTATGCCCGGGGGATCATCCACTGATGCAAAAGCGGGAACGGAAAGCAATGCTGTAACAGTCATCATGCAGACATAAAGGCTAAACTTCTTTAATAACAGCATTTACTTAAAATACTAACTAAACGTTTCCAAATTTATCACTAAACTTTATTAACGCCAAACTTTAGAAGCCATTGTGATATTCAGGAACTTTCGGCACTTTTATTAATTTCGCCCCTGAAACAACAAACAGGATGAATATAGTATTTGCTTCAAATAACCTGCATAAGATCAGGGAAATCAACAATGTGCTCGGAAACAGCTTCAAGCTCCTAAGCCTGAGTGACATAAACATGGAGGAGGACATTCCGGAAAACGAACCTACACTCGAAGGCAATGCCCTGCATAAGGCCCGTTTTATCCACCTGGCAACCGGGATGAATGTCTTTGCCGACGACACCGGCCTTGAAACCGAAGCCCTTAACGGTGAACCGGGCGTGCACTCCGCCCGCTTTGCCGGAGAAAACAAAGACCCCCAGGCAAACATTGACAAGCTTCTTTCTCTTCTTGAGAAAAAAACAAACCGGAAAGCCAGGTTCAGAACAGTTATAGCCCTTATCTTCGAAGGAAAAGAGTACCTTTTCGAAGGAATAGTTAACGGAGAGATAATCTCTGAACGGAGAGGAACATCGGGATTCGGATATGACCCGGTGTTCGTTCCGGAAGGAAAAAATTCAACCTTTGCAGAAATGGATCTGGATGAGAAAAATAAAATATCACACAGAGCCAGAGCCTTCGCCCGTCTGAAAGCATTCCTCTCCGCTTATGGAAGGGAAGAAGAAACCGGATCGTCATTCTGACAAGCTGAAAATGAAAAAACTGTTTTCCATAACAGTACCTTTCCTCATCCTGTTCCACCTGAACGGCCAGGTCCCGTCAGGCGCCTGGACAGACCATCTTTGCTACAACACCGCATCAGGTATTGCTGGCAATCCGGATATAATTTACAGCTCGACAGGTTCATCAATACTCGTCCTCGAATCCGGAGGAAATGAGATGAGAAAACTGTCCCCGGTCAGCGGCCTTTCAGAAACTGGAATTGCAGCAATCGGATGGTCTGAGGAAACCAACTCACTTATCATAGCATATAAAAGCCTTAACCTTGACCTTGTAAACGGAAACAAAATTGAGAACATTCCCGATATCAGGAACCGTTTCCCCGGCGACAAAAAGAAGATCAACAGGATAAGAACATCGGGCAGCTTTGCATACCTGGCTTCAGGTTACGGAATTATAGTAGCCGATATTGACAGAAAAGAGATCCGCGACACATGGAGACCCGGACAGAATGAGGGCGACAGTGAAGTATTCGATCTTACCCTCGCCAACGGGTCAGTGTACGCAGCCTGCTCCAACGGCCTTTGGCAGGCTGATATTAATAACCAGGGACTGGCATACCCAGGTAACTGGCGGAGAGTTCCGGGAATGCCTGAAGAAAAATGCAACCTGGTCATATTTTCAGGCGGAACTCTGTATTGCAATGTCCCCGGAGAAATAGCCGGCGATATAGTCTATGCACTGAACGAAA
>JAKLIJ010000187.1 GCA_022709665.1 Bacteroidota bacterium | reverse complement strand
GTCGGTGCAAACTTCATCCAGAAAGTAGACTACTACCACGGCGATAACCATGGGCACTATTCCTGCTGCTCCGGAACCGGATTGCGCCGCACCTGTTATTTCATCAATAAGAAGCTTGATAAACCATGCGAGGGCAAGGGGAAGAAAGCTCTGAAGGGCAGATATTATGATATTGACCGTAGCCCATCCGGGAGCGCTGTCCCAGACCAGGCCAAGGGCCTTTCTGAATAGTCGGATCTTTCCTTTCATAAATAATTGTTCACCCGGGATTTTTCACCTGCTGCCCGCTATTCCCAGGACCCTTAAACCTCCTGCGTCCCCCTTCAGTCACCCCAGCTCCCCCCTGGAAGGGGGGTTCTTCAAGCCCCCTTTAGGGGGTTGGGGGTCAGGTATTAAAAATCCTCTTCACCCTGTAAATTTGCGAAATTATCCTTACTCTTATCCTGTTGAGCCTGTAATTTGGCTTTTTATCTGAATATTCAGAGGGAGACAGGACTTTCCCCTCAGGCTTTTCGACCCTAACTACCCTGCCGACTATCTGTCCGATAAGTACCGGATCGTCCTCACCTGCACAGCTGTCGCCCCTGGTGACATAATGCATCTGCATCTTCTGACTGTAAACACTTACCAGGCGGTGAACCACAAAGCTTAAATCCTTTTTCCATGCGATTATATCGCCCGGTCGAGGTCTGACCCCCTGTTCATAGGGTTCGATAAAAATTACTGATCCTGATTTTATTGACGGATACATGCTGTTACCGTCAGCTCTTATACTGATGGTCTTTCCTTCGGCAAGAAGCATGAATCCGATTTCCCTCAGAACTGTATGGGAAAGCCTGTCACTGGTCATTCCGGAGTATATATTCTATTACGCTCCTGTCGGGGCGAAATGAAAGAGTTGATACCGGTACCTTCGAACACATCATTGACACTGATCCGAGGAAGCGGGCTATCATATCCGGACTGTAGTTATGCTGGATGCAGTTTGCAACAACCATGCTCACTGCCGAGGCTTCCCTTATCTGGATCATTTCATTCCCGTTTCCATGACTGATAAGGAAGATCCTGTCGATCGGCGCGCTCCTTGGGACATCGTTCCTGTATACCGGGGTGTTGTACATCCTGTAGAGCCCGTCGGTGTTCCTTATGATAAGCCTGTCGTCGTGAATGACCTGAGCGCCTATGTTGTCCCAGAGCAACGACATGGTTGTCTTTCCTTTTCCTGAAATCCCGCTGAACAGGTAACCGCGTCCGTTATATGATACCCCCGACGCATGGATCATCAGATCGGCATTTATTGCCGTAAGATAGTAAAGGATAAGTCCGTCGAGCGGATATTCCATCGGATCGGTGCTTCTTCCTGCATTCTCTATATAAAGATCCCATTCCCTGAGTGCAAGCGAAAGCTTCAGCGTGGCCTTCTTCCCGGGAGCTTCCGGGAAATTGGTTATTACGAGAAGATCTCCGTTCTGTTTGTAAACACTCCAGAAGTTGTCGCTTTTTGTCACCTTATAGCCTTTCACTTCTACCACGTAGGGAGCCACAAAAAGCCTTTCGGCATCCTCGTCGGGCCTTAACCTTCCATTATGAACCCTTATAAGGACATCATAATCAAGGGCTCTGACAATACTCTGCATAAATCTCGGGGAAGGAGAAAGATCGGGCCCGTCTTCCTGGGATTCGAGCCTGATATTGTATCCGGCAATGTTAAGGGTATAGTCTCGCATTCTGATAGCTGGCTGTTTCAGCATGTTGTAAAAGCCCACACTGCTTTCCCGGTAACCTACACTGTTGTACACTTCTGATAGAATTAATCTCTCAGGTATAACGCAGTGTCGGGCGGAATATTATTCTAACTGTTGATGATGAGATATTTACTCATGTCGCTCAGGAAAGAATTGACATCTGACTCGGCAAGGCCCCTGTCGATATTGTATTCTTCGGTCAGAGCATCCACAATTTCACCAATGGTTCTCTTCCCGTCAATCAGTTCCCAGATAAAGGCGCCCGATTCGTTGAGAGTGTAAACACTGTTCATGTCGGCAATGTTATTTGCCACTGGTATAAGTACATACTCGTTCCCCGTCTTCCGGGTTACTATGTTCGGGGAGTGGGAAGGTACCAGTCTGCTCATCTTCAACTTATTCATATTTAAGGTACAAATGTATTAAAATTAACACATCGTTTTCTTACCTTCGCGAAAACTTAAGATCATGGGAAGGAAGAACGAAAGACGGAAGGCAAAGCAATCGTTTGGCGGGAAGAAGAAACAAAAAAACGGAGGCAGGAGGGAGGAAAGGGTTTATATAACCGGCACCGTCGATATGACGCGAATGGGATATGGTTTTATTATTTCCGATGATATAGAGGATGATGTGTTTGTGGCGGCCAGGAATCTTAACACAGCCCTTCACGGCGACAGGGTGAAGGTGTGGCTTTATGCCCGCAGAAAAGGATCACGGCCTGAAGGAGAGGTCGTGGAGATTCTCGAGCGCTGGAGAAGCACTTTTGTCGGCACCCTGGAGGTGATGCCCGGATTCGCATTCCTGATGCCCGACAATAAAAACATGCCCTTCGACATCTTCATCCCGGTGTCGGCCCTGAACGGCGGGAAACAGGGGCAGAAAGCAGTCGCCCGTATAGTAGAATGGAAACCCAGTTCGAAAAACCCGGTCGGAGAGATAGTGACTGTGCTCGGAGAACCC
>JAKLIJ010000186.1 GCA_022709665.1 Bacteroidota bacterium | reverse complement strand
CAGAGTCTGCCAGAAGACGGTCCAGCTTGCGCGTGAACAGGGCATTAAGGCCGGACTTCTCAGGCCAGTAACACTTTTCCCGTTCCCCTCGAAAAGGATAAGCGAACTTTCCACCAGGGTTAAAATGGCACTGGCAGTCGAGATGAGCGCAGGACAGATGGTCGAGGACGTGATGCTGGCTGTCAACGGAAAAGTCCCCGTACATTACTACGGCAGAATGGGTGGAATGGTACCGACACCCGACGAAGTTGTTGAAAACCTTAAAGAAAGGATAATAGGAGGCTGAGATATGAAGGAAGTAACCGGAATAAAGGAATACATTAAGCCCGAGAATCTGGCTTACAGGAAATCATCGCTGCTTACCGATGATATAATGCACTATTGCCCGGGCTGCGGACACAGCACCACACACAGGATACTTGCCGAGGTGATAGAGGAGGAGGGGATACAGCACGATACAATCGGGATTTCACCCGTCGGCTGCTCGGTATTCCTCTACAACTATATTGATATCGACTGGCAGGAAGCTGCCCATGGCAGAGCCCCGGCAGTGGCTACCGGGATAAAGCGCCTTCTTCCCGAAAAATTTGTCTTTACTTACCAGGGCGACGGCGACCTTGCCGCTATCGGGACAGCGGAAACAATACACAGCTGCAACAGAGGTGAAAATATTCTTATCATCTTCATTAATAACGGAATATACGGCATGACCGGAGGACAGATGGCCCCCACAACCCTGCCCGGAATGAAATCTTCCACTTCACCCTACGGAAGAGACGTGGCTACAATGGGAAATCCGTTGAAAATCACTGATATAGTTGCCACTCTCCCCGGGACATATTATGTAACAAGGCACAGTGTGCATACACCGGCTAATGTAAGGAAGACCAAAAAAGCTATCCGCAAGGCTTTCCAGTACCAGAAGCTTAACAGGGGAACATGTTTTATCGAAGTGGTGTCAAACTGCCCCTCGGGCTGGAAGATGACTCCTGTCCAGGCAAACAGGTGGATGGAAGAAAATATGTTCCCGTATTATCCGCTGGGCGACCTTAAGGCGCCGGAGGAAGAGAAGGTCCAACAACCTAAAACAGAGTAAAATGACAGAGGAAATATTGATAGCAGGATTCGGAGGACAGGGAGTTCTTTCCATGGGCAAGATAATGGCCTATTCAGGCATGATGCAGAATATGGAGGTAAGCTGGATGCCATCGTACGGACCTGAAATGAGGGGAGGAACAGCCAATGTGATAGTCATCCTGAGCAGCGAAAAGATAAGCTCTCCGATAATAAGGCATTTCGACACAGCCATAATACTTAACCAGCAATCGATGGACAAGTTCGAGCAGGCAGTCAAACCCGGCGGAGTGCTGATTTACGACTCAAACGGTATTACTCGCCATCCCGAAAGAAAAGATATTTCTGTCTACAGGATAGATGCAGCCGAAGAGGCTGCCAGAATGAACAGCCATAAAACTTTCAATATGATAGTGCTGGGAGGATTTCTTAAGATAAAGCCCGTGCTTACGATGGAAAAAGTAATAGCCGGACTGAAGAAATCGCTTCCCGAGCGATACCATAAAATGATCCCTGAGAATGAGAAATCTCTGATAAGGGGAGCTGAGATAATCAAAGAAATTCACAGAGTATAACCGGAAGATATCCTTGCTGACCACAGAGTGAACCTGGACTGATGCTTTCAGGGCTCACCCTGTGGTCTTTTTTTCTGCTCATTCGTAGAAGTGCATCTCTCTTATATAATTCCAAACAGCCGGATTGAGGTAATAGGACATATCTTTCCCTTTTCGGATGCCGTTCCTTATAAAGGTTCCTGATATCTGCATCAGGGGAGCTTTAACCCATTTAATCGAAGCTTTACCGAGAATGGCCTCAAGTTGTTCATTTTTTACTTTTTCAGTATCAGGACGGGGATATACATAAATTGGGAATCTCCTTACCAGCTCTTCGGCATTCTTCCACTTGTGAAGGGTGTACAGGTTGTCTTCTCCCATTACCAGAACAAATTTGCGATCGGGGTGTTTTTCGGTGAGAAGTGCCATGGTGTCGATTGTATAAGAAGGAGAGGGACGGTTGAACTCGATGTCGGACGATCTCAGGCCTTCCCGCTCGCCGATGGCCAGATCGACAAGATAAAGCCTGTCGCGGTCAGAAAGAAGTGATGACTTAAGCTTGAGAGGATTCTGAGGACTTACCACAAACCAGATCTCGTCGAGATCAGAGAATTCCTTCATATAACCTGCAATGGCAAAGTGCCCGATATGAACCGGATTGAATGATCCGAAAAATAAGCCTGTTTTTCCCATATAACGGTTTACTGAGTCGTTTCCTGTACTTTTATTCAGTTTATGACATGGATGTCATTGTTGATCAGAAAGAAAACTACTTACAATCCGCAAAACTTCCATTTTAGCGAGAGCAAGATCGTCGTTTACAACTATATGGTCGAACATGCCGGCAAGATTTATCTCCTCCCTGGCCTTTTCAATCCTTATCTTTATTCTTTCCCTGTCGTCAGTGGCCCTTCCGAGAAGCCTTCTCTCAAGCTCGCTGACCGAAGGGGGCATTATGAAAACCGAAATTGCTTCTGAACCATATAGTTTCTTCAGATTGACTCCTCCCTTTACATCTACATCGAATATAACATTTCTGCCTGCCTTCCTGATCCTTTCTATCTCACTCTTAAGCGTTCCGTAACAATGGCCTTTGTAAACCTCTTCCCATTCTGCAA
>JAKLIJ010000185.1 GCA_022709665.1 Bacteroidota bacterium | reverse complement strand
AATATCGGCCTGGGCCTGGGGAATGAGCCGTGCAATGGATTATTTTGAGACAGATCCACAGATTGATGCAAAGAAAGTTGCTGTTTTTGGTATTTCACGACTCGGGAAGACTGCTCTCTGGACAGGCGTGCGTGATGAACGCTTCGGAATGGTAATAGCCAGCTGCGGCGGTGAGGGCGGTGCAGCTCTCTCGAGACGCAACTATGGTGAGAATATCGATCATATGACACATCCCACAAGATATTTTTACCAGTTTGCCGGGAACTGGAGAAATTATAAGGATGATTTTTCAAAGTCGCCTGTCGATGCACATATGCTTGTTGCCCTTATGGCTCCCAGGCCTTTGCTGCTTCAGACAGGTACTACAGATTACTGGTCCGATCCCAAGGGCGAATTCCTGTCAGCCGTGGCGGCAGAACCAGTGTGGACACTTCTTGGAAAAAAAGGTCTCGGAACCAGTGTGTGGCCCGAAGCCGGCAAGCCAATTCTTAATGACCTTGGATATTATATGCATGAAGGGGGCCACGGGTCAATGCCCGCCGATTACCCGGTATTCATTAAGTTCATGAAGATGCATTTCTTTGGACAAAATTGAAAGAATGAGTGGGAGAGAGGGAGAGGGGGAGAACAGGTGAAAAATCTCTGTATCTCCCCTTCTCCTTTTCACCCCCTCACCCCTTCTCCTTTTCACCCCCTCATTTCTTCTGATACACCCTCACCCAGTCGACCTCATAGAGTATAGGAGAATGAGTTCGCGTAGGGTCACCTCCATTGCCTCCTATTGCCAGGTTTAGAAGCAGGTAGTGTGGCTGAAGGAATGGGTTGGTTCCGTCAGGATTTATAGTCTCTTTAAGTGATACTTCATTGAGAAGCTGGTCGTCGAGATAGATCCTCATCGATTCGTGGTCGCGGTCGAGCCTCCATATATGGAATTTTTTTACCCACTCCGGATCTGAAGCCGTGAAGTCGGAGAGCGGCTTTTTCAGATCATCCCATTTTGCAACAAATCTTTTTTCTGTACCCCAGGCAAAATTTGCCAGGATCGTTGGAACACCGTTTATCCTGTAGAATTCCATGATATCAATTTCTCCTCCCGAGGGCCAACCGCCGGAGATCCCCAGCGTCCAAATTGCAGGCCATGCCCCGCAGGCAGTATCTATTCTCGCGCGGATCTCGATCGTGCCGGACTGCCACTGATGAAGTCCGCGTGTTTGTATGCTCGACGACGAATATTCAGCATATTCTCTCGATTTTCGCCAGTCGCCGCTTCCGGAAACAAAGCCGGGATTGACTATTTTTTCCCTGCGTCCTTCAATTATCAGCAATCCGTTCCTGCAGCTTGCATTGTCAGACTGGTACCATTGCAATTCCTGGTTCCTGACGAATCCCTTTTCATAGATCCAGTTGGCAGGATCTGGTTTACCGTCGGTATTGAACTCATCATTCCAGACAAGCTTCATTCCTTTAACTTTGACCGGTTTTCTGAAATCGGCCTTAAATGGATCCGGTTTTTGAGCAATGAGAGCCACTGAAAGCCCGGCAAAAATCAAAAGTGATAATATTTTTCTCATTGTCCTGAATTCTGCTTTGTGTCCCTTCGTGTGCACTTTGTGTTCATTAGCGGTAAAAATTAACCACAAAGTAACACAAAGGTAGTCACAAAGGGGGACACGAAGGATTATTTGTACAGAGGTTTCTTTATGCCTGCTTTATAAGTTTCTATTGCTCTCAGCCTTGCAAGATCATGATCAACCATTTTCCGTGGATATGACGACATACCAAAATCACTGACCCATTTTTTTACATATTCATTCTGAGGATCAAATCGTTTCTGCTGGGTGTCGGGGTTGAAAACCCTGAAGTATGGAGCTGCGTCGCAGCCTGTACCGGCCGCCCACTGCCAGTTGCCGTTGTTTGATGAGAGCTCATAGTCGAGGAGCTTTTCTGCAAAATATGCTTCTCCCCACCTCCAGTCAATAAGAAGATGCTTACATAAAAAGCCGGCAGTTATCATCCTGACCCTGTTATGCATAAACCCGGTTTCGTTAAGCTGTCTCATTCCTGCATCGACAATAGGATAACCTGTTTCGCCGGCGCACCATCTCTGAAACTCCTTCTCATCGTTGTTCCACCGGATGTCATCATAATTTTTCCTGAAGTTACCGGTAACGACATGCGGAAAATGGAATAGTATCTGCATGAAAAATTCACGCCAGATCAGCTCATTGAGAAATACAGGATTCCCGGCAGCGGCTTTGGCGGCAATCTCCCGGATGCTTACCGTGCCAAACCTCAGGTGGGGAGAAAGGAAGCTTGTGCCGTCGGCAGCCGGGATGTCGCGGTTCTGATGATAATCGGGAATTACATCCGGGTTCCATGGCCTGACATGTATGTTGCTTTTCGTGAAACCTGTTTCCTCAAGTGAAGGGAACCGTGAAGAGAAGGGAAGGAAATGATCTTCCGGGAGAACTTCATTCACAGTAGATGACTTAAACGTTTCTTTATATCTCTGAAGCCATCTTCTGCTGTAGGGCGTAAAGACAGTATAGGGCTTATTGTCGGGCTTCAGGATATCGTTCTCCTCAAAGATCACCTGGTCCCGGAACCTTTCCATACGAATACCTTTTCCTCTCAGTAGCTCTTCAACGGAATTATCGCGCCCGATAGCGTATGGCTCATAATCCTTGTTTATGTAGAGAGCGGCTATTTCATATTCCTTCAGCAGATCCTGCCAGACGCTGGCCGGAT
>JAKLIJ010000184.1 GCA_022709665.1 Bacteroidota bacterium | reverse complement strand
CTTATCGAGAGTGAACTTTTCGGTCACGAAAAAGGATCATTTACCTCAGCAATAAAACAAAGAATAGGCAAGTTTGAGCAGGCCAGCGGCGGTACTCTTTTCCTCGATGAGATTGGAGACATGAGTCTCTCAGCTCAGGCAAAAGTACTGAGGGCCCTTCAGGAGAACAAGATCACGAGGGTAGGATCCGACAAGGATATACATGTCAATGTAAGGGTTATAGCGGCCACCAACAAGAACATAAGGAAGGAGATAGAGAACAACACCTTCAGGGAGGACCTGTATCACAGGCTGAGCGTGATTATAATACACGTCCCTACCCTCAACGAGAGAACAGATGATATCCCTGTTCTTGCAGAACATTTCAACGCCCTGATCTGCGGTGAATACGGCATGAGTAAGAAGACAATCCGCAAAGATGCAATCGCCGAACTTCAGAAAATTGAATGGACCGGTAACATAAGGGAGTTCAGGAATGTTCTCGAGAGGCTTATCATACTGTGCCGTGACGAAATTACAGGCGCTGACGTACTGGCTTATGCACGTCCGGTTTCAGGATCAAACATACTTTAAAAAACCGCAACGGGTATCCCGGCCGGGTTTCAGGTCAGAATCTGAAATATATAAACGGTATAGTGGCAAAACTCCCCATTCTGAAAAGAAAGAAACCTGCGATCAGGACGAGGATGAACTGAACGGCAACCGGTGTATTGATAAACAATCCCCTGTACCATTCCTTGAATTTCTCAGGAAGGAAATGCATTATATATCCGGCCGCCATCAGGGCAAAGGCGCCGCTGTAGGCAGTTAAAACGGTTCCGAATGAAGCCGGAACGAAATCATTTATAATCTGCCGGAGCATCAGTGCAACATCATGCATATTCTGTGCCCTGAAAAATATCCAGCAGAAACTAACGAAATTGAAAGTCAGGAAAACGGCAAAAAAAGAAGAGAGCTTTCCTTTTCTGACCGGTTTCCCAAAGATATAGTCCTTTATTTTGTTTAGTGCAAGCCCTATACCGTGTAGTCCTCCCCAGATAACAAATCTGAGGCTTGCCCCGTGCCACAAACCACCTATAAGCATGGTTATCATAAGGTTGACGATAGTACGGAATCTGCCTTTCCTGTTTCCTCCAAGAGGTATGTAGAGGTAATCCTTCAGCCATCGTGAAAGGGAAATGTGCCACCTTTTCCAGAAATCGGAAAGATCGGAAGCTTTGTAAGGTGAATTGAAATTGAAGGGGAGCCTGAATCCCAGTATCAGCCCCAATCCTATTGCAATATCAGTGTAACCTGAAAAGTCACAATATATCTGAAGTCCGTACCCGTAAACTGCCATCAGGTTTTCAAACCCCGAATAAGCTGTGGGCAGTTCAAAGACCCTGTCGATAAAATTCACGGCGATGAAATCAGAAATAATAATCTTCTTCGTAAGTCCTTTTACTATCAGAAACACTGCATGACTGTACTCCCTTGCCGACACGTTGTACTCCCTGTAAAGCTGCGGGATGAATTCGGATGCCCTTACAATAGGGCCGGCTACAAGCTGGGGAAAGAAGGAGACATAGAATCCGAAATCGAATATGTTTCTGACAGGCTCAAGCTTCATCCTGTACATATCGATTGTATAGCTGAGCGACTGGAAAGTGAAGAAAGATATCCCTACCGGGAGGACAATCGAGCTTACATCGAAGCCGGTTCCCAGGAGACTGTTGGAAAGGGCCCCGAGCACATCCCTTACAACAATCTCAGTGCCAAACAGATCATTTATTGAATGCACAATAAATCCGGTATACTTAAAATAGGCAAGCAGCCCGATATTCGACACAATGCTAAGAAGCAGGAAGAACCTTTTTCCGGCTTTTGAAGAGGATCTGTAAATCAAAAGTCCGCTTGTATAATCTATAATTGTGACGAAGACCAGAAGAAACAGGAACAAACCTCCGGTTTTATAATAAAAGAAAAGGCTGACCAGGAGCAAGAAAAAGTTTCTGACGAACAGTTTCCTGTAAAACAGGCTGAAACCAGCCAGAACGAACAGGAAGAAGATCCAGAAAGCCGGGGACGTAAAAATGAGTGATTCAGCCGGATCATAACTGAATATCTCTTTGACAAGAGTTTTTACAACCGGCTGATGAGTATGGGATTCTGCAACAGGAGCTGCTGCGTCCGCTTTAGCAAGGGCTGATGTATCTATCTGGACGACAGGAGGTATCTTTACCACCGGATCGGGTTCTTCGATTGCGAACAGATCATTTACCATCAGTTGTGCGAGTCTGTCGGCTCCCTGGTCTGTAAGGTGGACGTAATCGGGTTTTGCCAGGGGCGGATTCATATTGAACCAACGCACAATGGATGACTGCCCTCCCATAGCTTTCCTTGCGTCCCAGAAAACTGCTCCAGAACCGGCCGAGGCATTCCTCTGGGCATTTATGATCTTTGGGATATTAGGGTAAGATTTCACCTGGGTTCCTTCCTGTCGGGCCATATCAGTAAGGCCGACTACCAGCATGCCTGTCGGTGGCGAGATATCCTTCAGCAGTTCAATCTGTCGTTTAAGCCCTAATTCGTAATAGGAATAATCATTCCGGATAGTTGTAGCCAGGTTAAGGCCATAGTGCATAACAATCAGATCGGGTTTCAGCAGTTTGCAGGCCTGTTCGAGGTTGTCCTCACCGACCATGGTAAATTCAAGCCCGGCGCTTCCTCGTTGCGGAATGTTGTCGACCACTATCCCTGTCGGGCTTTCGATGCTTATTCCGTAAAGATCGGGACTTGT
>JAKLIJ010000183.1 GCA_022709665.1 Bacteroidota bacterium | reverse complement strand
GAAGCAGTTAAGGGATTTCACAGAATGGTGCAGAAAGGGGCCGGGATATGTGGAATCAGTTACAGTTGATGTTTATCCACCCGTGAATTACAGGGATTTCACCGTCAGGTATTAGTGGTAATGAGCCGAATTCACTTTTGAATCACCGCCGGGAATACGATGTGCAATTGTATTCCTATTTTTATAAATTTATGCCTGCGAAATCAACAAATGAAAAGCACACTGTTTAACCTTGTCCCGGTATTTCTGCTTATTATTTCGGCCGGATGTGGCCAGACTCCCGAAATTGAGCTAAAACCTGCTTTACCCCGGGATACTCTTTCAATAACGGAAGAAAGAACAGCTCTTGACTTCCCATATTCCGAAAAGGAAATTGACAGGCAGCTGAGAAAATTAATCGGTAAGCTTCCGGCTGAGGAAAAGGACGGAATGGAAAGGAGAAACTGGCTGGAATACAAGATTATAAACGGTGAGAAAAGATACTTCAGCAGGGCTGCCTCCAATCTCCGGCTGATACGGGACTTTCATCTGAACCGGGCAGCCAGGGACAGTATGGAAGCATCCGATCCGGAAATCATACACAGGAAAAGCCACACCCGGTCAATCATGAAAGCATCGGAAGCTGCAGCCACACCTGTTCTTCCTGATGGATTTACAATTAATTACACTCTTAAGGTTCTTCCTGATGCCGTCCCGCCGGGTGAAGTAATCAGATGCTGGCTGCCTTATCCCAGGGAGGATCATCCAAGACAGGGAAATGTAAAATTCATCTCAGCTTCACCCGGAGATCCTGTCATTGCTCCCGATTCGGCAGTCCACAGGACAATCTATATGGAGGCCAGATCTGAAAAGGGTAAACCGGTGGTGTTCAAAACATCCTTCAGCTTTGAGGCACGCGGGCAATATTTTGACCCGGAGGAAATAATCTGCCGGCCGTACGACACAAGCTCAACGTTGTATAAACAATATACCTCGGAACAGCTGCCGCACATCTGTTTTACTGAGAATGTAAGGAGGCTGACCGATTCAATAGCAGGGGAGGGGGGAAATCCTTTTGAAACTTACAGGAAGATCTACCTGTGGTTCACTGACAACATTCCCTGGGCCGGCGCTCAGGAATACTCGATCATGAAAAACATTCCGGAATATGTTATTCAGAACCGCCGGGGCGACTGCGGAATGCAAACCTTCCTGCTGATGTCGATGCTCCGGTATAAGGGGATTCCTGTAAGATGGCAGAGCGGATGGAAGGTGCCGCCTGACGGAAAAAACCTTCACGACTGGTGCGAGGTTTATTTCGAAGGCACTGGATGGATCCCGGCCGATATTTCGTACGGGCTCCAGTATACTGAAGACAGGAAACTGAAGGAGTTCTATATTTCGGGGATCGATTCCTACAGGCTTATTGTCAACAAGGGAGTGGCAGGCCGACTCTGGCCCGAAAAGACTTTCTACAGAAGCGAGCCTTACGATTTCCAGAGGGGTGAGGTTGAGTGGAAGGGAGGGAACCTCTATTTTGACAAGTGGGATTATGAAATGGAAATTATATACGATAAATGAGAACAATTCTGCAAAAAGCCCGGATAGAAGGAGTATTAGTCTTCATTGTTATTCTCATAACAGCCGGATGTGCCAGTAAACAAAGCGCCGTACCTCCCGCTCTCAGCCATCTTATTGATTCGATTGGAATAGTATGGGTGCCTGATCTTAGGGAAGGGATTTTCGATGCGCAACTCACATCTTCCGGATCTGAACTTGTTCTCAGGGGCGAGACAACTGTACCTGAAGCAAAAAATGCTATTACGGACATTCTCAAACAAAAGGGAGTGCCTTTCCTTGACAGTCTTACCGTTCTTCCGGAGCAGGAACTTTCAGCCGATCCCTGGGGTCTTGTGAATGTAAGCGTATGTAATATAAGGTTCACATCTTCATACGATGCCGAAATGGTCAGCCAGGCGCTCATGGGAACTCCGGTGAAGATTTTTAAAAAAGAAAACGGCTGGCTCCTGATTCAGACTCCCGACATGTACCTTGGGTGGGTTGACAGTGATGCCATTGCATTAAAAACCACGAGTGAACACATTTTGTGGAAATCGTCTGAGAGGCTGTTTTATACTGCTAAAACGGGGGATATCTGGTCGGATCGAACAAAAGCGAAACCGGTTTCCGATATTGTGGCCGGATGTATCGCGGAGATCACCGGCGAAGGCAGGGAAGGTTTTGATGTCAGGCTCCCCGACGGACGAATTGGATTTATCCCCGTAGGAACAGCCGTCCGCCTGGAAAAACTTCAGGCCGGAGAATTGCTTACACCCGGAAACCTTGTTTCCTCAGCTGAGTCGTTCATGGGGATCCCCTACCTCTGGGGAGGGACATCCGCAAAGGGATTTGACTGCAGCGGCTTTGTGAAAACAGTATATTTTCTAAATGGCATTATCCTCGACCGTGACGCATCTCAGCAGTTTCAGAACGGCCTAAGGATCAGGGCCAGAAGGGAGTCATTTCCCGATTCTCTCAAAGCAGGTGATCTGTTGTTCTTCGGTTCATCGAGGCGCAGCCGGCCACGGGCAACCCATGTAGGAATGTATATCGGCAACGGTGAATTCATTCATTGTTCGGGAATGGTAAAAATCAACAGTCTCGACTCCACAAGGGCGAATTTCAGCAGGGCTCGGAGGGATTCCTACCTGGGGGCAAGAAGGATGATCGGGACACAGTCAGGGAAGGGAGCCATGCCCCTGCCGGAACACCCCTGGTATTTTTAGGTGATTTGATGGATGGCAGGTAATTTTTCATAGCTGGCAGTTGGCAGAAAGCAGTTGGCAGTCAGTCACAAAGTGTAGGGGAGCAACCAGCAGCCATTACCCGGTAACCACCAACTTTTAATTTTAATGAAAGTTTAACATGAATAA
>JAKLIJ010000182.1 GCA_022709665.1 Bacteroidota bacterium | reverse complement strand
GTACGGATTGCGGTAACCAGGTCGATATGTTCCTGAACATAAGGATCGACGCTGGGGCGGTTTGTAGGCTTTCCGTCGGCATCGAGTGGATACTCATATTTCCAGAGGTCGGCACCGTCGAGGCCGGTGATGGTGTTCTGGCAGTTTGTTGAACCCTTTGTTCCCTGGAGTCTTTCCGATACATTGTTAGCACAGCCGTTTATCTGGCGGCACATGCTGTGAATATGCATTCCGTTCTCGAAAACATAATCGATGCTGAAGTTGTCGTACTGGTCGCCGGTTACCCTGCGGAGGCGTGATCCCATACCGACAGCTTTTACAGGATATTTTCCGAAGAACCAGTGAGCCACGTCGATGTTGTGAACATGCTGCTCCACTATATGGTCGCCTGAAAGCCATGTCCAGTTGACCCAGTCGCGGATCATCCATTCCATTTCGCTCCATGACGGATCATTGTCGCGGTGCCACAGTTTTCCACCGTTCCACCATACATTTCCTCCGGTGAGGTCACCGATAAGGCCCTGCTGAACCTGCTGCCAGGTGGCAACATAGTCACGCTGGTGACGGCGCTGTGTTCCGGTTGCAATGCTCAATCCCAGACCTTCAGCTTTTTTGGCTGTTGCCATAACTGATCTGGCTCCTGTCGGATCAACTGCAACGGGCTTTTCTGCAAAGACATGTTTTTTTGCTGCTACAGCGGCTGCAAGGTGTTCCGGACGGAAGAAAGGAGGTGTTGCCAGAATGACAATGTCAACTCCCGAGTCGATAACTTTCTGGTAAGCATCAAAACCTACAAAGCAGTTCTCAACAGGAACTTCCTGATTTTTTTCCTTGAGAATCCTTTCCCTGCAGTTGTCTACGCGGTCCTGGAATGTGTCGCCAAGGGCAGTGATCTGAAGATTCGGACCGGCACTCAGGAAGTTGATCGCTGCTCCTGTTCCCCGACCGCCGCAGCCTATTACCCCTGCCTTGAGTACGGGGCCGTCGGGAGCCTGGTCGAGAAAGGTTGGCACTTCAACAACTTTCTTTGTTTCACGGGCACAGCTTGTTATTATTGTCGGAACGACAACACCTGCCACTCCAACGGCAGCTGCCTTGCCAAGAAAATTACGTCTTGAGATACTAGAATTTTTCATATTTGATCAGATTAGGTTATAAGAACTTAATATACCTGGTTTTCAATGCTAATTGAATCAATCAAATGTAAATATAGCGATTTTAAAAAGCAAAGATTCATCCTGATTTAAGGTTTTTTAACAATGGAGAGAGATACCTGAATTTTAAATAGAAGCCGTATTCCGGAAAACAATTCTCCATTAACGGAGATCCGTGTAAAGGTACTGCAAATTCACTGAAATCCGTTTTCAGATGCAGGGTGCAATGAATGAGATCACCGGCCCGGGTCAGAAGCACAATTGTGTTTTTTATTGTACATTTGTTAACTCTCAAAAAGCTATGATAAAGACATGAGGTCGCTTCCATCATATTTTTTTACCATTTCTGCCATACTGATCATGCTCTTTTCATGTACGGGAGACCCCGGGAAAAAGGCAGATAAAACCGATGAGCCACCATCGCTCACACCCGATTACTCGGGTACAGTAATCCCTTACAACATAGCACCGATGAACTTCAGGATTGAAAATGAAGGATCGGCATTTTTCGCCAGATTTCAATCTGCAAACGGGAAAGCTATTGAGGTAAGCAGCAGGAACGGTAACATAGCAATTCCGGCCGGAAGATGGAGAAGACTTCTCGAAGAAAACAAGGGAGGTGAGCTTAAAATCTCATTGTTCGCCAGGGGCCCCGAAGGCTGGTCGGAATTCAGGACAATAACCAACACTATTTCAGCCGACCCTATAGATCCTTACATTACCTACAGGCTTCTCTATCCCGGTTATGAAAGCTGGAAGGAGATTTTCATCAAGCAGAGAAGCCTGGAGAGTTTCAGGGAAAGGTCGATTATTGAAAACAGTCTGGTCGAGGAGAATTGTCTCAACTGCCACACATACAACAACAGTGGAAAAACCGAAAGCTTCATGGTTCACATGAGGGGCAGCCTTGGGGGGACATACTTCTACGAGGACGGCAGCTTCAAAAAAGTGAACCTTAAAACCGATGAACTGAAAAACGGAGCTGTTTATCCCCGCTGGCATCCCTCCGGTAAATTCGTAGCCTATTCTTCAAACAAGATAGTGCAGCAGTTCCACTCGGCTCTCAATAAAAAGGTGGAGGTAAGCGACCTGGAGTCATCTTTGGCGCTATATGATATTGACAGGAATGAAATAATGGAAATCAGTCTCCCAGAGAAGGAGAAGTATATGGACACCTATCCGGAGTGGTCGCCCGACGGCGGTTACCTTTATTTTTGCAGGGCTCCGGCCGTTGGTGAAGTGTTCAGTTATGACAGCGTCCGTTATGACCTGTACAGGGTTTCTTTCAATCAGGAGACCCGTGAAACCGGACCAGTGGAACTCATTTACAATGCCTCCGCCATTGGCAAAAGCGTCTCATTTCCAAGAGTCTCGCCCGAAGGTTATAACATTGTTATAACGCTTCATAATTATGGTGTTTTCCCTATCTGGCACAAGGAAGCCGATCTGGTCTCGATCGACCTGCGGACTTTGAAGGCAACAACCATGGCGCTTAACAGCAGTTCCACCGACAGTTACCACTCATGGTCGTCGAACAGCCGCTGGCTTGTGTTCAGCAGCAAAAGGATAGATGGTCTCACTGCCAGGTTCTTCATCTCATATATCGACAGTGAAGGAAAGGCCTCAAAGCCATTCATAATGCCGCAGAAAGATCCGGATTTCTACGATCGCTTCCTGAAGAGTTACAACGTTCCGGAATTCTCCACATTTGAAGTAGATGTGAACCCCGGGAAGATTCTTGAGAGTGCCAGGGGAGAGGCGCTCCAGGCAAAATGGGCCGGGAACTGACAATTA
>JAKLIJ010000181.1 GCA_022709665.1 Bacteroidota bacterium | reverse complement strand
GCTTCCGACAGGGCCGGCGGACATGGCGGCTTCGACCTGTGGTACTCATTATACGATGGAACAGCCTGGTCAGAGCCTGTCAATTTCGGAGATGAGATCAATACGGAGTATGACGAATTCCGGCCGGTGGTTGTTCAGGCTGAAGACGGTTTTTTCATGAACGACCTGATGATATTCTCATCAAACCGTCCCGGAGGAATGGGAGGCTTTGACCTGTACTATGCCGGGATCAAAAGGTTCAGTTAGCAGGTACAGGAAGCAGTTCAAGACATTAAAAAACAGATTTTTGCTGAAAAATCCACGAATATTTATCGTAAAACGATAAGCTGCTTATTGTTATACAACAATTTTTTTACCTGAAACAATCAGCTGCTACAGGTGCAACCTCTGTTATCCTCACCTGTATTTAAGCGGTTTCCCCAGAAGTCTCCTTATAGTATTGTCGAGCCTTAATCTTTCAAATACCTTCCTGATCTCTGTCCTCAGGTCGCTTTCGAGCCAGCTTCCTGCGCCATAATGGATCGCATAGGTGTTTTCGTTTACTTCATCAAGGTTGCCGGCAAAGATTGAAGAAGGCAGGATAAGCATGTTTTCATCAAGATGCTGAACCTCATTTATGTATCTGAAGCCATACTTCGCGGCATTTATTGCATATATATCCGATGCAAGCAGATCCATGCTGTACCTTCCGTCATCAAGAATAAAATGCCTGTCCTTGTAATAATCCATGCAATCTTTCAGGTAAGGATGCCCCCTGACGCTCCCAAGCACGCCGGCCTGTATCCCGAAACCGGGCATGTGACCGGAGGGAATCCGGGATGTGCCATCGGGATTTAATTGTTCAAGGGTTTTAAATTCATCAATTACCGGAGTGTTATAGACTACGGAAGTAAAGAAATCATATCCGAGAAAACTGTCAAACTTCTTTCTGACAAATACGTCAGAGTCCATATAAACGCCTCCTTCGCTGAAGAGAGCATAAGCCCTTATGTAATCTGCAGCAAAAGCCCATTTGCCTGCACGGCAGGCTTCATCCACAAACCTGACGGAACCCGTGTCGAACCTTGCCCTGTCCCAGAGGACTACTTCATATTCAGGCATCACCTCCTTCCAGCTTTTCATGCATTTCATAAGATTGAAGGGGATCTTGCTTCCGCTAAGCCAGCAGTAATGGATTTTCTTCGGGATCATTTCAGTCAGTCGCTTTTGAATAGCCGTGAATAATGCTCCTTCCTGTACAGGATGGTCATGATCATTTAACGTCATTCAGGGCATTTATCTTGCCCGGATGACGTTTTTTCACGGCAAGGACTGTCAGGGGTTGGTTTCACCACGCGGCCTGAGTATCCTTAGATCCGCCGACCATCGTCCTCCTCCGTATATCAAAAGCATCAGCACCAGCAAAGTCAGGGCAAAATCAATCCTGTAAACCTGCAGGAACGAAAGGAATCCCTTGTGGATTAGTACCGGGAGCTTGGCTGTGAATAATGCTGTCACCATAATGGTGAGAAGAGGAACAGCTGCAATTCTGGTGAAAAGTCCTGCAATTACCAGCAATCCGCATACAATCTCAAAGGTTCCTGTGAAGTACGACCAGAACATCGGATGGACAAATCCTATATCCCTGAAATAAGATGGTCCGAGAAGTGAAACCACAAGGTATTTTTGAATTCCTTCTGACAGGAAAATCGCTCCGGCAATAAACCTGACGAAAACAAGCTTGCTGTCGTTGCTTGTCTGAAGTATCCTGGTCAGAATGCCGGTAGCTGGTTTCATCTGTCCCTTTTTATTTCAAACAAGAGAAAAAAACAATTGTTCAACCAAAAGAGAGGGGATTAGTTATTAGAGACAAATAATTATATTTACGCTTATGAAGAAACTGCTGCTGCTCATATCAGCTCTTTTGTTGCTTACTGCGTGCAACAAGGAAGTGTGCCCTGCATACAGCGATGCTGCAAACAACGTGAAGTCGTCGATGTTCCAGAACAAGGCTTACCGGGCCGACGGGATCAACAGGGTTTACAGGGATGCCTATTCCTACAGGAAGAAATAGTCAGGATTTTTGACCTGGATCTGATCATTCATTCCGGAACTTTGCCAGAACATCCTTCACGGCGTCTTTATGTACCATGAAATCCATCATCTTGAGTTTCACGTAATCCTCAGAAAAGAAATAATAACCCCATTCCTTCGCAGCAGGATCGTTGTTCTTCGATCCGGCTCCGGAGTCTTTGAGCATGTACCAGTCCCTGCCATCCTTTTCAGTATAGCCCACAATGTGCATTCCATGATCGTCGGTGGTGGTTTTGTTCGTGAACCTGAACTGGCGGGCATCGTCATTGATAAACCCGGAGGGAATGTCAAAATCAGGAATTACAGCACATTGTGTGGTACGGTCAAGTCCGGGCTCTGAAACGTCTCCCCCGATGCTTACAGTGAAGCCTTTCCTGACAGCATTCTTTAAGGCCGACATGAATTCCTCGAGCGGGATGTTATAATAATCTGAACTGTGCCACCAGTTGTCGGGAACCTTATATTCAACCTGCCTGTACCAGGGCTCCTGCCTGTAGGAAAGAATATCGACATAATCGTCGGGATTTATCCTGAGCACTTCGGTAAGGTACTGAAGCGGTGTCATCTTCTTTCCATTCACTGTAATTTCAGCCGGAGGCACTCCCAGATAATTGTTCATTATCGACTTAACCGTCTGTATCACATATTCTTCATTCCACAGCGAATTAGCCTTGACGGATGCAAGAAAACCGCTGAGCTCGCTGAACATATCCTCATGATTGTGATATTTGCGACCGCCGGTCAGCCCTGTGTAAGCCTCGAGCGGCACTATACCATATTGCTTCCACATCCTGGTAACAGCATTTGCCTCGGAACCTTCAGCGAAAGCCGAGTTGCCCCTTTCCCTTACATAACGTCTGGCTTTTTCAACATACTCCCAGTAAACGGTATACATCTCCGAC
>JAKLIJ010000180.1 GCA_022709665.1 Bacteroidota bacterium | reverse complement strand
CCGGCAGGCCTCCACCTTAGTACCCGTCTGTTCCCTGATCATAAACCCCTTTTGGTTTTAATTTATAAGGCAAATATAGCTATTAAGTTTTAATATAAAAGTAAAAGGGCAAAAATATTGAATATATGACGATAATAGGACTGAGATAGTTAAAAAGTTGAATGAAAAAAACAAGGCAGAGCTAACGGTAAGGGCGTTCACTTGTGAGCATAAAGAATGATTTCAGGTGGGTTGGAGTGTGAGTCAGAGTGAAAAATAAAACTACGGTAATGCATAAGTTCTTGTGAATGTTTATAAATTGTAGCTGCTCTTTGGAAGATAACAAGGATTATGGACAGGTATATCAGGGAATTGATAGCAGGAGGGGAGAATCAAAGGCTTGACTTCAAGTACTGCGTATCTGACAGCCGGAAGATAGCCCGGACTCTGGCGGCTTTTGCCAACACTGAAGGCGGGAGGCTGCTTATAGGGGTCCGCGATAACGGGAGCATTGCCGGGATCAGGACAGATGAGGAGATCTACATGGTCGATACCGCCGTACAGCTTTTCTGCCGGCCAGTTATTGAATATTCTGTAAAACAGCACACAGCCGAGGGGAAAACAATTATTGAGGTTGAGGTGAACAGGGGTACTGAAAGGCCTTATCAGGCAATGAATGAAGAAGGAGGCTGGATTTCCTGGTTCAGGCACCTCGATCAGAATCTTGCTGCCAACGGGGTTCTTCTACAGATATGGAGAAAGGAAAAGAAGGGATCGGGAGTGCTTGTGAAATTCGGGAAAGTGGAAAATACACTGATGGAATACCTTCAGAAAAACGGGTCGATAACTTTGTCGAAGTTCAGGAAGATATCGGGGATAAGCTCATACAGGGCTGAATCGATACTTGCCAATCTGATAATATTCAGGGTACTGGTTATGAATGCTTCGGAGAAGGGTTTTACATATTCCCTCAGACCCGACGAGACATCCCCGGAGAGATCGTCCGGAGCCGGATGATACCTGATGCTTTGGCAATTTAATTATTCAGAAGACGAGGTACCGGAGGAAAAATTTCCTAATATTGGAGCCTTAAAATCAAATCCGGACTTAAAATTTACAGGGGGGAAAAGATGACAGCGGAAAACCGCATGGGATTCGACAATGAGAAGTACCTGAACGAGCAGACTACTGCCATTCTGGAAAGGGTAAACAGGTTCAACCAGAAGCTCTATCTTGAGTTTGGCGGCAAGATTCTTTATGACTATCATGCAGCGCGTGTTCTTCCCGGGTTTGATCCGAATGTCAAGATGAGGCTTCTACAGAAGCTTAAGGACAAGATCGATGTTATACTCTGCATTCATGCGGGAGCTATTGAAAGGAAAAAGATAAGGGCTGATTTCGGGATAACCTACGATGTTGATGCCCTTAAGACAATAGATGACTTCAGGGAGTGGGGGCTCGACATAAGTGCGGTGGTGATCACGCGTTACCAGAATCAGTCGCCTGCGAAAGCCTTCCGGAACAAGCTCGAAATGAGAGGGATAAAGGTTTACCTCCACTATCCTACCGAAGGTTATCCGACGAATATCGACCTTATAGTAAGTGAAAAAGGGTACGGTGCCAATGAGTATATAAGTACAACAAAACCCATTGTGGTGGTTACCGGTCCGGGCCCGGGCAGCGGCAAGCTTGCCACCTGTCTCTGCAATCTCTATCATGAGTACAACAGGGGTGTCAAAGCAGGGTATGCGAAGTTCGAGACCTTCCCGATCTGGGATCTTCCGGTCGACCACATGGTAAATCTGGCTTATGAAGCTGCGACAGTAGATCTCGAGGACAGGGTTCTTATCGACGAGCATCACCTTAAGGCATATAATGTAAAAACAGTCAATTACAACCGCGATATAGAAGCTTTTTGTCTGCTGAAGCGGATACTTGAGAAGATCACCGGAGGTGAATCGATGTACCAGTCGCCCACCGATATGGGTGTTAACCGGGCCAGTTCAGGCATCATCAATGACGGAATAATCAGGGAAGCTTCCCATCAGGAGATTATCAGGCGTTATTTCAGGTGCACAGTCGAGTATGCGATGGGGCTTGTCGAAAAGGATACAGTCGACAGGATAAAAGCCATAATGAAAAAGGCCGGCGCCAGGCCCGAGGACCGGAAGGTTGTTTGTCCTGCAAGGGAGGCGGCAAAGGATGCTGAACTAAAAGGCAAGGGCCATAATGGTATCTTCAGCGGAGCAGCTATTGAACTTGGCGACGGAACCATCATCACCGGGAAAAGTTCTTCCCTGCTTCAGGCATCCTCGAGCCTTATACTGAATGCAGCGAAGCATCTTGCCGGTCTTCCCGACAGGATGTACCTGCTTCCCGAGGCCATTATTGATTCGGTGATGCATCTGAAAAAAGACATTCTCGAAGGAAGGATGGTCAGTCTCGACGTCGATGAAACTCTTATAGTTCTGGGGATCAGTGCACTATCGAATCCGGCTGCAAAAATGGCTCTTGAGAATCTGAAACTTCTCAGGAATTGCGAGGTCCATCTTACCCACATACCCACGCCCGGTGATGAGGCCGGATGGAGGAAGCTGAAGGTGAATCTTACGTGTGATCCGGAGTATTCAGGCAAGACCCTCTTCACAGGAGGGTGATCATTTCCGGCAATTATGTGCCGGCATCAAATAACGGCAGCAGGTCATAGGATACCATGGCTCTTCTGTCTGCAGTCTGGCCAACAATATGCAGTCTGAAAATCAGGGCGCATATTATGCGTATGACGATTCTCATTGCCAAAGCCTTAAGAACGGTCAGCTTTACAGATTCCGGGATAATTTAAGAAATATTTCCGGAATGACCTTGTATGACTGTGTCAGAATTCCAGGCCAATCCTGAACGACAGTATTTTATTCGATACTATGTCCCAGGGCTGGTTTCCAATGTCCCGTGTGATATCCAGAAAGTTGTTTTCGAATCCGATTCCCATTATAAGATCGTTGCTGGTTCCGAGAGGATATTCCAGGCCTG
>JAKLIJ010000018.1 GCA_022709665.1 Bacteroidota bacterium | reverse complement strand
CCCCGAAAATGATCAGAATTACCTGCTTTCAGAGCTGGAGGTCTTTGGAAGAGGAGGACTGGTGCCTGTTCCAAAACCGTCACCGGCCGTGAAAGATAACAGAATGTATCTTTCCGGGGGCAACTGGAAGATTCAGAGATCCTCAGAAGTGCAATCGAGCGGGGAGGAGCTTTCCTCATCAGGATATAAAGATGAAGGATGGTTAAGTGCAACTGTGCCGGGTACTGTGCTTGTCAGCTACAGAAACGCCGGTGCGCTCCCTGATCCCAATTTCGGAGACAATCAGCTTATGATCTCCGAATCGTACTTCAATTCAGATTTCTGGTACAGGAATGAATTCGAAGTGCCGTCTTCTCTCAAGGGGGACCGCTTGTTCCTGAATTTTGACGGAATAAACTGGAAAGCCGAAGTTTTTGTGAACGGAGTGAGGACAGGGAATATCAGGGGGGCATTTACCACAGGCAGGTTTGACGTAACCGGTAATGTGAAACCGGGTCAAAAGAATGTACTTGCCGTTCTGATTCATAAGAACGATAATCCCGGTGTGATAAAGGAAAAAACTGCTCTCAACGCTGACAAGAATGGCGGGGTCCTGGGAGGAGACAACCCTACGTATCATGCATCAATCGGATGGGACTGGATACCTACGATTCGAGGACGCAATATCGGGATATGGAATGACGTGCATCTGGATGCCACAGGTAATGTTACTGTGGATGATCCCTTTGTCTCAGCCAGGCTTAATCTTCCCGACACCACTGAAGCCGGGATCACAATGGAAGTCACTCTTTCCAATCACAGTGAAATGACCGTTTCCGGAACTCTGGAAGGCAAATTTGGAAAGATCGCCGTTCAGAAAGATGTTTCAGTCGGACCCGGGGCTCAGTTGAATGTGAAATTTGCACCCGCGGATTATCCGGCGCTTTCAATTTCCAATCCTGAGCTTTGGTGGCCCAACGGCTATGGCCGTCAGATCCTGCACAAGGTGGAGATATCATTCAAGGCTGACGGAGAAATATCCGACTCTAAATCCTTCATGTCAGGGATCAGGGAGATGACCTTTACAGAGGAGGACGGGATACTGAACCTTTATGTTAACGGAAAAAGGTTTATAGGTCACGGAGGTAACTGGGGCTTTCCGGAATCGAACCTGGAATACAGGGGAAGGGAATATGATGCAGCAGTTGCATATCATGCGGATATGAACTTTACCATGATCAGGAACTGGGTAGGCCAGACCGGCGATGATGAATTTTATGAGGCTTGCGACCGTCACGGGATAATGGTTTGGCAGGATTTCTGGCTGGCCAATCCGGCCGACGGTCCGGATCCCTATGATCCGGAATTGTTTATGGATAATGCTGAAAATATGGTCCGTCGGATACGGAACCACCCTTCTATTGGCCTCTATTGCGGACGAAACGAGGGAAATCCACCCGAAGTTCTGGATACTGCGCTTCGTTCAATGATCCCGCAACTGCACCCCGGAATTCATTACATATCCAATTCCTCAATGGGAGTTGTCAGCGGCGGCGGCCCCTATAACGCACTTCCGGTAAGGGATTATTTCCTTCTCTACGGCTTTAATAAATTCCACAGCGAGAGGGGCATGCCGAACGTTATGAATTATGAGAGCCTTGTGGAAATGCTGCCGGAAAGTTCTTTATGGCCTCAGAACAGTTTATGGGGGATCCATGACTACTGCCTTGAAAGTGCCCAGAGAGCTGCATCTTTCAACCAGATGATTGACAAAGCATTCGGTATGCCCGATAATGCAAAGCGATTCACTGAACTTGCCCAGTGGATAAATTATAACGGTTACCGGGGAATGTTCGAGGGAAGAAGCATGTACCGCCAGGGACTGCTGTTATGGATGAGTCATCCTGCCTGGCCGTCTATGGTATGGCAGACCTACGACTATTATTTCGACCCCACAGCCGCATATTTCGGATGCAAAAAGGCCTGTGAACCCTTGCATATTCAATGGAATCCGGTATACGATACCATAGAAGTTGTAAATCTATATGCAGGCGACAGAAAAGGTCTTAAAGCAAAAGCCCAGCTCCTCAACATGGATGGAAGCGTATTCTGGGAAAAGGAAACGCTTGTGGATTGCAGGGAAGACGAAACAGTCAATTGTTTCAGACTTGAGTTCCCCGACAGGCTTACTTCTGTCCACTTCATAAGGCTTTCGCTAAGAGAAGGAGATAAAGTGGTTTCCGAAAACTTCTACTGGAGAGGGGTAGAGGATGGTAATTATCAGGCGCTCAACAAGCTTCCACACGTCAAACTCGAGGATGCAACCATTGTCAAACGTTCGGGAGAGGATTGGATTATCACTACAACTCTTATTAATTCCACAGACACACCTGCACTTATGGTCAGACTGAAGGTGGTCGGCAAGCAAAGCGGAAAACGTATACTGCCGGTTTTCTTCAGCGACAATTATGTTTCACTCATGCCTGGTGAAAAGAAACTTATTACAATGAAGTTTAAAAATTGCGATACAAGAGGGGAGAAGCCGGCAATTGAGATTTCAGGATTTAACCTGTAAACAAAAAACCCGGAGCAAATCCGGGTTTTTTGTTTTGTGATCTAGCTGGGGCTCGAACCCAGGACCCCATCCTTAAAAGGGATGTGCTCTACCAACTGAGCTACTAAATCAATCTGTCTGCTGTTCCGGATCTGTCTGTCAGTATTTGAGAACGATCTGAGATGTATATCCGGATTAATTTTACTGTTGCTCTAAAGAACCTTCTGACAACCGCTTTAGTCATGCAACGACAGTATTGTCAGTTTTATAATTTTGCGGTGCAAAGTTAGAATAAAAATATTTTAATGCAAAATAACTTCTCTGTTTTATTAGCACTTTTTTTACCATTCTGCTGTAATGAAATGTCACTTCATTCGTCATCCGGAAAACAGACTATTATTACATTAAAACATGGTAACAATGAAAAGAATTATCGGACTTTTTTTGTTTTCGGTATTTGCCGTCACTCTTTCAGGCCAAAGGTCAGTAGACGAGCTGTTTGAAAAGCATTCTGACGACAGCGGATTTATAAATATTGAAATTTCCGGAAACTTATTGAGCTTGTTAAAATCAGATGATGATTGCTGTACAAAAAATGTATGGCCCAATGAAGTTACCTCGGTCAGAATCCTGATTCCGGATGAGAGTGAGAACAGAAGGACCGATTTTATAGCTGCAATCAGTCGCGACAGAGACCTTAAAAACTATGAAGAATAAATGAGTGTCCTGGAAAAGGATCAGGATATACGAATGCTCGTCAGGATGGACGGAAAAGTGATCAGGGAGTTTCTTATTGTCGGAGGAGGTGAGGATAATTTCATATTGCAGCTCAAAGGCAGAATCACGATTGAGGAAGCAGAGGAATTCAGCCGTGAGGCAAGGAATAATAAGGGGCATATCAGTATTTCGGGACTATAGTAATATGTAATTATCTTTGCCGGGAAGGATAAACTCTTTTCTTTCAATGACAGGGACCGAATTCGACAATCTTGTGGTTACGTCGGGCAGAAAGCTTTATGGTCATGCATACCGTATCCTCGGGGATAAGGAGGGATCAGAAGATGCTGTTCAGGAGGTATTTGTCAGACTATGGAAGATGGGAATGGAACTTGATAAATATGAAAGTGTCGAAGCTCTGGCAGTGACAATGGTACGGAATTATTGCATAGATCAGGTCAGGAAGCTGAGGTTCATGGACCCGGGCCGGGATACAGCTCTGGCGGGATTGCATGATCCGGAACCTTCAGCTCACGATCAAATTGAACGCCGGGAAGCCTCCGCTATAGTGCTAAGAATAATAGAAGAACTTCCTGATCAGTACCGTGAGGTTATCAGAATGAGAGACATAGATGAGCTCAGCTTTGAAGAAATCGCAGAGCTAACAGGTCAGAATATTAATACCCTGAGAGTGATCCTTTCAAGGGCAAGGAAAAGCGTCAGGGATGAATACAATAAACAGGCAAAATGAAAACTCCTGAGATAAAACAATTGCTTGAAAGGTACTATGAAGGCATTAGTACAATTGAAGAGGAACAACTTCTGAAAAGATATTTCAGCGGAGCTGATGTACCTGAAGAACTCTCCGGGGAACAGGAGATATTCAGATACTTAAGCCATGAATCCAAAACAATAATTCCGGAACCGTCGCCAGACTTTGAAGGAAGGATTGTTGCTGCGATAGAAAGGGAAAATAAACCCTTAGCTATGCCGGAACGCAGCAGGTTTTATGCTTTTCTTTCAGTGGCTGCGGCAGCTGTCGTTATACTGGCTGCGGCATATTTCTTCTTCGAACGCCGGCCTGATATCCGCGACACTTACTCCGATCCGGAGGTGGCTTATGCAGAGGCGATGAAGATACTATATAATGTATCCGAGCGTATGAATGAAGGAACAAAGGCGCTTGATCAACTTGGCGCCCTTAAGGAAAAAACAGGCAAAACACTGAATGCAGTGGGGAGATCGGCATCGCTCATCGAAGACAATATGAAACCGCTGGAAGCTGTATTCTCTACCCTGGGAAATCCAGACAAAAACAAGGAATAGAAATCTGTATATACACTGAAAATAAGAATTAAAATGAAGAGAATAATATCATTATCAATAATCCTTCTAATTGGGGTGTCAGCAACAGCCCAGACCAATGAAGTGGATGAATTCTTCGACAGATACTCCGAAAAGGAGGGCTTTACAATCGTCACAATATCAGGTAAGCTCCTGGGACTCTTCAGCGCTAAAAACACGCAAAGTGAAAAAAGCGAACTGATAAACAAACTGTCGTCCATCAGGATACTATCAGTGAGTGATTCCCTTCTGAACCTTAATCTTAACTTTTACAAGGAACTTACAGGAAAGCTCAATATGTCAGTATATGAGGAGCTGATGGCCGTGAAGGAGGGAAAGGATGAAACCAGGTTCCTGGTCAGGCAGAAAGGAGACAGGATTTCTGAGCTTCTTGTAATTACAGGAGGACCGGGCGACAATACTGTGATTTCAATAAGAGGTGACCTCGATCTGAAAAGCCTTTCCCAGCTGTCGGACGATGTCGGAATAGAAGGACTGGAAGATCTTGAAAAGATTGAGGATAGAGAAGCACCGAAGTAAGAACAGCCTTCCGTGATTATCTTTACCGTTGGATTTATTTGGTCTGAATATTGCTAAAATCCATCATAATTAGTAAGTTTCAGGGATGAATATTTTCTCCGGTAAATGACCATGACCGAACATCAGAAAATAAACAGTGCTTATCGTTTCCTGCTTAAGTCGGCAGGCAGTATTCTGGGTCCCGGGGATACGAAAAAAATAAGACGTGCCCTCGATCTGGCCATTGAGGCATGTTCCGGCAAATCGATTCTCACCGGAAAACCCGAAATTGAACATGCTCTGTCGGTGGCGTCCATTGTTGCAGGTGAAATGGGGCTGGGAACTACTACCATAATAACAGCGCTTCTCCACGACTCCTATGGCAGACTGTCAGTAACTCCACAGGAACTTGAAAAGGAATTCGGACTTAAGGTCGTCGAGATACTCCAGGGATTCAACCGTATAACCGGCATCGATTCTACACAGGCTTCATACCAGTCCGAGAACTTCAGAAAACTTCTTCTGAGCCTTGCGGATGACGTCAGAGTGATACTAATCAAGCTGGTCGAGAGGCTCGAGTATATGAGAAACCTCGATAACGCCCCTGAAAAGGACAAACTTCCCATTGCTTCCGAAACTTATTTTCTGTATGCTCCTCTGGCTCACCGGCTGGGTTATTACAATATCAAGTCGGAAATGGAAGATCTTGCAGTCAAATACCTGGAACCGGACCAGTATAAATATGTTGAAGGAAGACTAAAGCAGACCACTGCCTCAAGGAACAAGCTTATCAGGGAGTTTTCCTCTCCGCTGAAAGAAAAGCTTGACCGGCTCGGTTTCAATTATACCATAAAAGGCCGGACCAAGTCTATTCATTCCATAATGCTTAAAATGAAAAAGCAGGGAGTGGAATTTGACGAGGTATACGACCTTTTCGCAGTCAGGATAATTATCGACAGTATACCGGAAAATGAAAAAGCCGATTGCTGGAGAGTTTATTCTGTGGTCACTGACCTGTACCAGCCCAATCCAAGCCGTATGAGAGATTGGATATCTGTCCCGAAATCAAATGGTTACGAATCCCTTCACACAACAGTGGTGGGACCCAGGGGTAAATGGGTAGAAGTGCAGATAAGGTCATCACGAATGGATGAAATAGCTGAGAAAGGTCTTGCCGCTCATTTCAAATACAAGGGAATAAAGGGAGAGGGAGGGCTTGATGTCTGGCTTACCAGGATGCGGGAGATACTTGAATCGACTGAAAAAGAAGATGATGCTTTCCTCGACCAGGTCAGGTCTGGCTTGTATACCGATGAGGTCTTCGTCTTTACCCCGAAAGGCGACCTGCGCCAGTTGCCGGCAGGATCCACTCTTCTCGATTTTGCATTCGACATCCACACCGCAGTTGGCGCTTCATGTGTCGGAGGTAAGGTAAACGGCCGGAATGTAACGCTCAGGTACCAGCTTCAGAACGGAGACCATGTCTCAGTTATAAGGTCAAAGAATCAGAAACCAAAGCAGGACTGGCTTTCATTCGTCGTTACAAGCAAGGCAAAAACAAAGATAAAACAGGCTCTTGGCGAGGAAAAAATAAAGGCGGCCGCTGAAGGAAAGGAAATCCTGATGCGCAGGCTCAAGAACTGGAAACTGAACTATGGTGATCCGGTAATTCAAAAGCTTATAAATCATTATGAGTTTAAAAATGCCCAGGACCTTTATTGCAGCATAGAATCAGGAAAACTCGACCTGCTTGAGATAAAGGAAGTCCTGCTCAGAGGGGATAAAGATGAGCAGGCCCCCGTTCCTCCTCCGGTTATTCCTGAAAAGGAGCTGAAGGAAACAGACTCGTCTTCCTTTTCAGATTATCTGGTAATAGAAGAAAAGGTTGACGGTCTCGATTACAGGCTTTCCAGGTGCTGCAATCCTGTTTTTGGTGACTCTATCTTTGGATTTGTTACGATTTCGGAAGGAATCAAAATTCACAGAACAAGCTGCCCCAATGCACATAACATGATGTCACGCTACCCCTACAGGATAGTGGCTGCCAGGTGGACCAAGGCAAAGGGAGCTCCCACATTCAACGCCTTAATAAAAATCTCAGGCATTGAAGATATTGGAATAGGAAATAAGATAGCCGATGTCATTGCCGGATACAATGTGACTGTGAGAAGCTTCAGCTACAGAATCGAAGACGGCATGTCGGAAGGCACCCTCAGCATTATGGTGCCAAATAATGATGTTCTTTACGGGATAATCAGAAAAATACAGGGCATCAGGGGCATCCTTAAAGTGTCAAGACAAACCAGTGAGTGACTAAACTTCAACCTCCGCACCCATGTTCAACAATCTCTTGTTCATCTCCCTCGCACCCATCCTTATTATTGCTTTCTATATCTATAGCAGGGACAAGTATGAGAAGGAACCTGTTTCCTATTTATTAAAGGCTTTACTGGCAGGAGCTATAATAGTATTACCTGTAGTATTGATTGAGAAACTTTTATCGGCTCCGGCCGGGAATCTCGAAGGTCTTTCCAATGCTGCCTGGACTGCCTTTCTGGTGGCAGGTCTGACCGAAGAGGGAATGAAATTTCTTGCTTTTCTGCTTTTCTTCTGGAAGAGCAGTCATTTTAATGAAAGGTTCGACGGCATAGTGTATGCGGTTTACATATCTCTTGGTTTTGCAGGAATTGAAAATATCCTGTATGTTTTTTCGGGAGGATATTCCGTAGGCATTGTAAGGGCTCTTACGGCAGTTCCCGCCCATGCCCTGTTCGGAGTAGTGATGGGATACTATTTTGGCCTTGCAAAGTTCAATGCAAAATATCGTGGTATATATCTGGCTCTGGCCTTTTTCCTGCCTTTTGTGTTTCACGGGTTGTACGATTTCCTGCTGATGGCCAATTCGCCTGTCTTTCTTTCAATTTTCATTCCCCTTTTCATTTATTTCTGGTTTATAGGTTTCAGAAAAATTTCAATAGCATCAAATGCTTCAGTTTTCAGGGGAACCCCGGGTGATGATATTGTTTCGGGGGGAGGAATCCCAATGTCCTGAATCAGTATCGCTTATCGGGTTTTACAGGAAGCTTTGCAAGTTTTTCCACTTCGAGAGAGGGAAATCCGAACTCCTCAACTACCTTCCCGAGAATAAGATAGGTTCCGCTTCCCCTGAACGGATACTTGCTTAGCGACTGTGAAAAATGAGTGGTGTCGAAAAAGTCTCCTTCCGGATCAATGAAGCACCCAAAATTCATCCATTCCCCCTTTATTGTCTTGATATACTTGATTGTGACAAGGTGACCGACCATCCTGACTTTCCTGCCGCAGTGGCTTAGCATGTCGTTTGCCTTGATTTCGCCTCTGAATGATGTCTCGAGCATGTCGAACCAGCTGATCGTTACAGGGAATCCGATCAGCTCTATTTCATCATAAGCGTCATCCAGTTTGTCATGTATAAGGTCGGGGAGGGTAAAGCTTCGGACCGGCTGTAAAAAAAGGGGCCGGATATTCTCGTGCCTGATCCCGTTGATAGCCATATGAGCCTCCCAGAGCAGGACAGCTTTCTTTTTACCTGTGAACCGGAATGCTCCTGTTCTTATCAGCAGTATAAGTTGTTCAAGGCCGGGACAAACCCTGTCGACAAAGTCATTCAGGCTTGTGAACAGTCCTCCTTCATTGCGGATCACTTCGACCGACCTGGCCAGCTTTTCCTCCAGGCTCTGGATATGAATGAGGCCAATGTAAATATCCGATCCGTATATTGTTGTCTTGTAAGTGCTTTTGTTGACGCATGGAGGATGAATGGCTGCGCCGCATCTCCTGGCTTCATGGACATACACCCAGGTCCTGTAAAAACCTCCGAAATTATTTATCACCGCAACCATGAATTCGAGGGGAAAGTGGGCCTTCAGGTAAAGGCTCTGAAAACTTTCGACGGCATAGGACGCCGAGTGGGCTTTTGAGAATGAATAACCGGCGAAAGATTCGATCTGTCTCCATACTTCTTTTGTTATCTCTTCGCTGTAACCCTTTTCGCGGCAATTCAGGAAGAACCTTTCTACAATCCTCTGCATTTCCTGCTTCGACCTGTACTTTCCGCTCATTGCCCTCCTGAGGGTGTCGGCGTCGGAAAGGTCGAGCCCTGCAAAATGATGGCAAACCTTCAGAACATCCTCCTGATATACCATAACGCCGAATGTCTCTTCCAGCTGTTCCTTCATCACAGGGTGTATATATTCGAACCTGCCGGGGTTGTGAAACCTGTGAATATATTCCCTCATCATTCCCGAACGGGCAACACCCGGCCTGATTATCGAGCTTGCAGCTACCAGGGTGGGGTAGTTGTCGCACCGGAGCTTCTGCAGAAGTCCCCTCATCGACGGACTCTCTATATAAAAGCAGCCCTTTGTATCGCCTCTCCGGAGACGGTCCATTACCTTGGGGTCGTGCTTGAAACTCTGGATTGCATGGACATCAACATCTATTGCCCTGTTCTTCAGTATTATCTCAGCGCTTTCGCGTATGTGGCCGATACCGCGCTGACTCAGGATATCGAGCTTTTCAAATCCTATCTCCTCGGCAGTGTACATATCCCATTGAGTCACCGGAAATCCTTTGGGAGGCATATCGAGAGCAGTGTAACAGGTTATCGGCTCTTCTGAGATCAGGATCCCTCCGGCATGGATGCTCCTCATATTCGGAAAATCTGCTATCCTGAGCCCGGTAGAAAAGATCAGTCCGGATATTTCATTCCTGTTTGCCTCCGATGCCGGATTGTCGATCAGGCTGTCTATCTCTTCCTTTGGAAGCCCGTGAACCTTTCCAAGCTCACGCACTATCGACTTTCCCCTGAAAGTGTTTATTGTTCCGAGCAGGGCAGTATGTTTTCTGCCGTATCTCTTGAAAATATAGTCGATTACTTCATCCCTTTCTTTCCATGAATAATCGATGTCGAAGTCGGGAGGACTGCTTCTTTTCGGGTTTATGAACCTCTCGAAGTAAAGGTTTAGATCGATAGGATCAACATTAGTGATTTTCAAACAATAAGCAATAATGGAATTTGCTCCGCTGCCCCGTCCTACATGATAGAACCCCCTTGCCATCGAATACCTTACGATATCCCATGTTATAAGGAAATAAGCCGAAAAGCCAAGCTTGTCGATGATATCCAGTTCATGTCTTATCCTTCTTTCTGCTTCCTCATTATTCCTGCCGTACCTGTATATCATCCCGTCCCATGCCAGTTTTTCAAGCAGAAGCCTGTCGTCGTATCTGCTTGCCGAGAACACTTTTTTGTTTTTCAGGGTGTTCAGGTCGAAATCCAGCGAACAGTCGTCCATCAGCTTTTCTGTATTTGCAATCAGCCATTTATGCTCGCTTTGCAGATAATCCTTTTTTCCGGCAGACAGGTAGAATTCGTCCTCGAGTGCGCACTGTGATGGTTTCAGATGGCTCAGGAGGATGTTGTTGTCTACTGCTCTCAGGCTTTTATGAACGAAGATGTCGTCTTCCGAAGCAAAGGTGACTGGCAGAAGAAGAAGCATCGAGTTTCTGGCTGCTGAATTCCGGATTGTCATCAGGCTGTTGATCTCAGAAGGTCTTATTCCAACCCGCTCATTTTCAAGCAGCGGCCTTACAGGCATCCCGGAAAGCGGGTATATAATATAAACATTCGAAAAATCGGGAGCAGGGAAGGGCAGGGGAGTTTTGTCAATGTTGTGAGCCGACAGGAACTCGTTTAGCTCTTTCAGTCCCTCATTGTTTCTTGCGATACCTATGTACAGAAGATCATTTTCATTCCGGAACTCTATACCGGCAAGCGGTTTTATTCCTTTTTTGATGCATTCGCCTGCAAACTCGGGGATACCGGTCGAATTGTTTATATCGGTCATTGCAATACACTTCTCTCCGGCTTCTGCAGCGCCCTGCACAAGCTGTTCCACGGACATCATCCCGTAGCGAAGGCTGTAATATGAATGACAATTCAGATACATTTTAAATAGACTTTATGGAGACGCCTTTACGCCTTACCGTCCATACATCATATATTTCTTCAGTCTCTCCTCCATCATTTTCTGTTCATTGGCGGCATTTTCGATCTGCCGCCGTGCTTTGTCCTCCCTTTCCGAAACGGTCATGACTCCGACAGCCCGGCTTACTGCATCGCGGCCGAAGCGGTTGCGGATATTGTCCATGGCGAGGTAGAGGTTGACCTTTTCAGGAGTGTCATCGAACATGTCGAGCTGCTGAACACCCCTTACCAGGTGACTGAATCTGACGCCTATCAGTCTTATCAGCATACGCCGCTGGTACAGTCTGCCGAAAAGCTCTTTTGCAACGCCCGAAAGAACATGGTCGAAGGAGGTGTATGCTATCCTTTTCTGCAGTGTATGGGTGTCAAAGTTCGAATACCTTATTTTTACAGTCACGCACGAGGCGAGCTTCTCCTGTTTTCTGAGCTCATAGGCTATCTTCTCTACCATGCCTGAAAGAAGCTGGTTCAGCCTTGCCATGTCTGTGGTGTCCTTATCGAAGGTATGTTCGGTGCTTATTGACTTACGCTCCGAGTAGCTGATCACAGGGGTGGAATCGATGCCGTTGGCCCGCTTCCATATCTCCGTGCCGTTCTTTCCCATTAGCGTTTCAAGCATCTCGTACGGAATGTTCCTCAGGGTGTATATGGTGGCAATGCCCATCGAACGCAGTGTGTGGTAGGTCTTCTGGCCGATCATGGGTATCTTGCTTATCGACAGGGGATCGAGGAAGGGGTTAACCCTTTCCCTTGTCACCTCCCTTTCACCGTTGGGCTTTGCTTCTCCTGCCGCGATCTTGGATACGGTCTTGTTTACTGAAAGCCCTATAGATATAGGGAGACCCGTCTCCTTTATTATATGCTGCCTCAGCTCGTGCGACCATTTGTAGCATCCGTAGAAACGGTCCATACCCGTCAGATCAATATAGTGCTCGTCGATTGACGCTTTCTCATAAAGAGGAGATCGTTCTGCAATTATATCCGTCACAATGTGCGAATAGTTGCTGTAAGCCTCCATATCGCCCCTGATTATTATCGCATCGGGACAAAGGCTCCTGGCCATTTTCATCGGCATAGCCGAACTGACACCATATTTCCGGGCCTCATAGCTGCAACTCGATACAACACTCCTGTCCGACAAACCTCCTATTATTACAGGCTTGCCGTCAAGCTTGCTGTTGCGAAGCCTCTCGACCGACACGAAAAACGTATCCATGTCGAGATGAAGAACAGATCTTTCCGTATTGCCTGCAGTGAACATTGCAAAATGACTTTTGTGCTAAAAACCGGTCCGACTTATACTTATAATCAGAAAATTTTCTTTGAAATATTTGCTTTTCTCGTAAACATATCATACTTTTGATTAGAAATTAATCAAATTTATGATTACAATATAATCAATTTTTCTCATGTACTTTGCATCCAACATAAAATTTTTGAGAAAAAGGAGGGGGCGCACCCAGGATGATGTCGCAGCAGCCCTCGACCTGAAACGTTCCACACTTAGCGGGTATGAGAACGGCGTGGCCCAGCCCGGAATTGATGTCCTGGTAACATTTTCGGGATATTTCAACCTGTCGATCGACACTCTTCTCAAGATCGACATGGCAAAACTGTCGGAAAGCCAGCTCGGTGAACTCGAAAGGGGCTACGATGCCTATGTCAAGGGAAGCAACCTGAGGATTCTTACAACAACGGTCAATTCAGGAAACAGGGAGAACATAGAGCTGGTTGCTGAAAAAGCAAAGGCAGGATATGCAACCGGATATGCCGATCCGGAATTCATAGGAGAACTCCCGGTATTCAACCTTCCTTTTCTTTCTGACAAAAGAAAGTACAGGACTTTCCAGCTGAAGGGCGATTCCATGTTCCCGATACCCGACGGATCATGGGTAACAGGAGAGTATATTCAGGACTGGACTGAACTGGTGAGCGGCAAAGCCTATATAGTGTTCACTATTGATGACGGAATAGTGTTCAAGATAATTGAGAACAATATCCTTAAGACGGGAAAACTTACAATGTTTTCGCTGAACCCTCTTTATGAACCCTATGAAATACACATAAATGAGGTAAAGGAAATTTGGAAATTCGTCAATTACATCAGCAATGAATTACCTGAACCTGTTATGCCTGAAAAACAGATTTTCCAGTCAATTGCAATAATGAAAAACGACCTCCAGCGCATAAAGGCAAAGCTGGGGACCGACATCTCTGATATCAGTGAAGCAGACTGACCTATTCCCTGGTCAGTTCTATGATCATCTGGATAATTTTCTCGTTTTCATTCTCAGGGATCTTCCCTGAATAGATATACCTGCATACTCTGTTTTTGTCAACTATCACCACCGTATAGCTGTCTTTGGGCAATCCCCAGTCTGAGTGAAGCTTGCCGTCATAGTCGAACAATATGGTGGTATCGTATTTCTTTGCCTTGTTGCCTGCAATCATCCTGATGAGACCGTTCGGCTTCCAGGTAGATTTAGTGTCGACAATGCCGAATCCCTTGAAATATTCCTTGTCTATCCGTTTATCAACGTCGGTTGCCTTGTCGATCGCATCATTGAACGGATCGTTAAGGTCCGATTCATCCGGATCGACGTAGTTGATCTGCAAAACCTTGCCGGCCCATGTGTTCATTGTGAATTCCTTCCTGTCGGCATCAGTAAAGGTCCATTCGGGAACCTTCATGCCAACTTCAAGCTTTCCTGCCTGGGAGAACATCGCATTACAGGCAAGCAGGGTAAAGAAAAGGGTGAAAATCAGTCGTTTCATATTTCAGGGTTTTAAATTTGACGAAATATATGAGTTTTTTGCTTTCAATATTATTTTACGCGTTTTTAGCATTAATAAAGTCAACAATATTACTTTTGCAGGTCTTTATACATATATATGCAGCCAATAAGGAATGTCGCAATCATTGCACATGTCGACCACGGAAAGACCACACTGGTCGATCGTATTATCCAGGAGTGCAAGGTGTTGGATGACAGGAAAGACGCAGGGGAACTGATCCTCGACAGCAATGATCTTGAGAGGGAGAGGGGGATCACAATTATTTCCAAAAATGTGTCAGTTAATTATAAAGGGGTTAAAATCAATATCATAGACACTCCCGGACATGCTGATTTCGGGGGAGAGGTGGAAAGAGTGCTTAAGATGGCCGATGGTGTCCTTCTGCTCGTTGATGCTTTTGAAGGACCAATGCCCCAGACCAGGTTTGTTCTGGGCAAGGCAATCAATCTTGGACTTAAGCCTATAGTGGTTGTAAACAAGGTAGATAAGGAGAACTGCAGACCGGATGATGTCCAGCAGGATATTTTCGACCTTATGTTCAACCTCGATGCATCGGACGACCAACTGGATTTTGAAACACTGTTCGGATCTTCCAAGCACGGATGGATGAGCCGCGACTGGAAAAAACCGGCCGAAGACATCACGGCCCTTCTGGATACCATCCTGGAACAGATCCCCGCACCGAAATTCGTAGAAGGTACAGCACAGATGCAGGTTGCTTCGCTTGACTATTCAAGCTATGTGGGCAGGATTGCAATCGGAAGGGTGTTCAGGGGAGAGATCGTTGCCGGGACCGACTATACCCTTTGTAAGAAGGGCGGACAAGTTAAAAAGGTCCGGGTTAAGGAACTTTATGTATTTGAAGGTCTTGGCAGGGTGAAAGCATCGAGCGTACGCTGTGGAGATCTTTGCGCGGTAATAGGACTGGAGGATTTTGAAATAGGGGATACCCTGGCTGACCTTATCTCTCCGGAAGCTCTGCAAAGAATCGAGGTTGACGAACCTACAATGAGCATGGTTTTCACAATAAACAATTCCCCCCTTTACGGAAAAGAAGGTAAATTTGTTACCTCACGCCATCTGCGTACAAGACTTTTCAGGGAAACAGAGAAGAATCTTGCCCTGAGGGTTGAAGAAACGGGTTCAGAAGATACTTTCAACGTTTATGGAAGGGGTATACTTCACCTTTCAATTCTCATAGAAACAATGAGAAGGGAAGGATATGAATTCCAGGTAGGCAAGCCGAAGGTGCTGCTCAAAAATATCGACGGAGTAAAATGTGAACCTTATGAAACTCTGACAGTTGATGTTCCCGCCGATTCATCAGGCAGGGCAATAGAACTTGTTACTATGAGAAAAGGTGAGATGACAGTGATTGAACCGAAAGGTGATCTTATTCACCTTGAGTTTGACATACCGTCGCGTGGACTTATTGGCCTGAGAAACAGTATGTTGACTGCCACTTCTGGTGAAGCGGTCATGTATCACAGGTTCAGGGCCTACGACAGGTACAAGGGCGATGATCTCCTGCCTGAGCAGAACGGCTCAATTGTTTCGCTTGATGAGGGAATGGCTACCGGCCATGCACTCGACAGGCTTCAGGACAGAGGACGTTTTTACGTCGATCCGGGAGAATCCGTCTACAAAGGTCAGGTGATCGGTGAAAGCACAAGGGCAAAGGACATTGAAGTGAATGTGGTAAAGGGAAAGAAACTCACTAATATGAGAGCTTCGGGTTCTGATGAGAGCTACAGAATAGCTCCAAAAATCAAGTATTCGCTGGAGGAATCAATGGAGCAGATAAAGGATGACGAATACCTGGAAGTTACCCCGATAAACTTGCGAATGAGAAAGATACCCTATGTTAAAAACTTTGTTTAAAGGTATGTAATGAAAAGGATCCTTATATTTCTTTTTGCGGTACTTTTGCTTTCATGTAACAAGGATTCAGGTTGTTATGAATGCAATACCACTTTTACAATTATTGTCAACGACGGCGAAAAGGAAGAATCATACTCTGTTTCCGCCAAACGTACTATCTGCAACAGCTCCGATGCTGAGATCAGAGACTATGAAATCAATAACTCAGATACAACCCGGTTTATTAACGGAACGATGGTAATCGACACCCTAACGGTTACGAAATGTTACCTTTAACCCCCCGGGTCAATAGTCGTTCAGAAAGTCGTTAAGAGGTTTCATTGCTTTACATGCTCTGATTGTAAAATCAAAGAAATCAGGCCCTGATACATCTTTATCTGAAATAATAATTGAGGCCAGGTAACTCTTCATTCTGAGCAGGTCGATATACTTGTTTTCCTTTGAAAAGCCCTTTGGAGCTCCCTTCAGCTTTTCTCCTTCAATCTCTCCGAAAACTGCTCTGAACTCCTTGTTGCCAAGTATCTTCAGAAAAGCTTCCCCTTTTTCGTCTATATTGTTCCTTATCGCTGTGAGCCATGGCATTGGAGGCATGTAGGCTCCGCCGGCGATCATGCTGTTGTTTCCGGGCTCAACATGAATATAGTATCCGGCAAAACGGTCGCCGTTCTTTCTTCCTCCCCTGACAATAAATGCACCCAGATGCGTTTTGTAAATTGTTTTGTCGGGACTGAACCTTATATCCCTGTTGATCCTGTAAACGCAACTTTTAGCTTCCAGCCCCTTCAGGATAGTGTCAAATTCCACAATCCTGTCTATTACAGCCTGTATGAAAAATTCAAATTCCGTTCTGGCTGCGTCGTAACGCTTCCTGTTATTCCGGAACCAGTCCCTTTCATTATTGTAATTAAGATCACTAAGAAAATCGAGAGTAGATTGACTAAATTGCGGCATCTTTTATTGTTTTTATCCGGAAATTGTTCCGGTATTACAAAATAAGCACAAATTGGACTTTTACTCAAATTGTCAGGGTATTTTTTGGACAATTGTTTCAAATGATGAAATTTGATGCCGGATATGCAATATTTTGTGAATTATCAATGTTAACCGATCAGTAACTACTCTATGAAGTGAGCCCTTTTCTAAAGATTTACAGAATTTCCATCTTCCTTTTGGCCTTTCTTCCGGGATTACTTCCGGCACTTAACGCCCAGCAGACAAATCATTGGGAGGCTGTAGTTTCAGCTGCGGATTACTGGTCTTATTTTCCAGGCTACTCCCAGCCTCCCGAAGGATGGAATACTCCCGGATTTGATGATTCTTCATGGCTCTCTGGTCCGGGTGGAATAGGTTACGGTGACGGAGATGATATGACTGTAACTGCAAATGTTCCTTCGGTTTATCTGCGACGGGCATTCAGTCTTCATGATACCGGTGTGATATCTGATATTGTTTTGTTTGTTGATTTTGACGATGGTTTTGTTGCCTACCTGAACGGACATGAAATAGCACGTGCTAATATAGGTTCCATCGGCACTGAACCTGCTTATAATGAGTACGCCGTTCTCGATTCATACGAAGCACGACTGCCTTCTGGCGGAATCCCGGCCAGATTTTCCATAGAAAAGCAGGCAGTCAGGGAATTCCTGAATGAAGGAGAGAATCTTCTTGCACTTCAGGTTCATAATTGCAACGCCGGTTCATCTGATCTGTCCTCCACTACCTTTCTGATTGCAGGAATAAGCGACGAAAGCAGGAATTACAGTGATCCACCTTTTTGGTTCAGTGACCCGGTAACAGAGTTCACTCATCTGCCTCTTATTGTAATTGAGACCGATGGACAGGAGATAATTGATGATCCCAAAATTACAGCCAGGATGAAGATTGTGGACAACGGTCCGGGCAACTTAAATAACCAATTCCAGGAAGGTACAGATTATGACGGATTTATTGGTATTGAAGTAAGGGGTCAGTCGTCCCAGATGTTTCCTAAGAAAAGCTATTCGATAGAACTCAGGGCTTCCGACGGAACAGACACAAGCGCAAGCCTTCTTGGAATGCCGGAGGAAGAAGACTGGGTGCTTTATGCTCCCTATTCCGACAAGACTATGCTTAGAAATGCCCTTACATTCCATCTTGGAAGCAGAATGGGGGGCTGGCAACCCCGAAACAGGTTCTGTGAGGTCTGGCTCAACGGTGGCTACATCGGAGTATACCAGCTTATGGAAAGTGTCAAGCGCGATAACAACAGGGTGGATATAAGCAAACTTAATACCGACGAGATATCAGGCGATGATCTGACGGGAGGTTATATACTTAAAGTTGATAAAACCGGTGGAACAGGACCGGAGGAGTATTTCCAGATTAATCCATCCATAAGGTACAATTATTCAAAAAAATATGTTTTCACTTATGTCTATCCCAAATATGAAGAGATAGCAGATGAGCAAAAGAACTACATCAGACAGTTTCTCACCGATGCAGAGAACACTCTTAACGGACGATCTTTCAGCGACCCGGCTGAAGGTTTCAGAAAATATTTTGATACAAAATCATTCATTGATTTTCAGATTATTCAGGAATTATGTAACAACGTTGACGGGTACCGCTTCAGCACATTCTTTCACAAGGATAAGAATTCTGACGGCGGACAGCTAAAGGCGGGGCCGCTCTGGGATTTTGACCTCTGTTACGGCAACGTGGATTATGCTGATTTTAACCTTGCAACAGACACCTGGCTTTATCCTAAATACCAGGATATGTACGGAGGCAGGATGCACTGGTGGGCAAGGATGATGGATGACCTGGGATACAGGGCTTCTTTTGCGACCCGCTGGAAGGAACTCAGGAAAGGATCTTTCAGCAATGATTCCATCATGAGCTATATAGACAATTGCATAGCTTATCTTGGTAAAGCTGTGGACCGCAACTTCGGGAGATGGCCCATAATAGGCAATTATGTGTGGCCGAATTATTTCGTCGGTGATACCTATGAGGAAGAGGTAGATTATCTTAAAGACTGGATTACACGCCGTGTCAACTGGATTGATGCCAACATTATGGTTGCAGAAACGGTTTCAGGAACTTCGGGAAATGACATACTTGTTTTCCCAAATCCGGTAAGGGATAAAATAAACCTGTATTTTCACCTTAGTAAACCCGGAACGGTCAGGATAGTGATGACAAACCTGATGGGACACAGGATACTTGAAGAAGAGCACGTAAGGGAAGCCGACGGTGATCAGTTTATTGAAGTGATTCCGGGTAAACAGGTACCCGGCCTCTACGTGATTCAGGTATTCCGTGGCGACAGGCTTATAGGAAAGAAAAGCATAGTCTTTGCAAGGTGACAGATTGCTCCCTGATCATCAGGCAATACTTCATGTAATTTATCTAATAATTTTATAGACAATGGTATGTACGCCATTGTTCAGTATGGTTTCAGAACCTTTATCCGGATGGAACTCCCCATTCAGCGACCAAGAATCACAGCCGTCAGGAATCTTAATAACTGCCTTGCTTCCTGCAGGGATGCTCAGATCTATATGAATCGATCCGTTTTCAATCTTCCAGTTGGAAATGATTGTTCCGTAAGGAGTTTCCTTTGATGTATTTGCCCAGGTTATTCCCTCAGGCACCTGAGGGTCTATAATGAACTGCCTGTAACCGGGATGGGAGGGATCAGGCCTGATCCCTCCGACAGCCTGTATGAACCACGAACCGATGCCATTGTAGCAGTTGTGTATCCTGCTTCTGGCTCCGTTCCAGTGTTCCCAGGTAGTTGTTGCACCATTGTCGGTCATATAAAGGTAACCAGGGTAATCACGCTTTTTAAGCATCGAATACATCAGACCGGTTTCGTGGTTTTGAGTTGCCCATTCTGTAAATACGGGTATTCCTACCAGACCGCAAGCAAAATGGCCGTTCCTGTCTTTAAGTATGAAATCGAGCAGGTTTTGCCTGACCCTTGATGAAAGAGAATCAGGTACGATCCCGGCCAGAAGCGGCCAGGTAAGGTCAATCTGTGAGCCGCTGCCGTAGCTGCCGTCTGCATTGTTGTAAAAACGCTGATTGATAAGGGCTTTCAGCTCTTTTTCCCTTTCGGCGTATTTTAGCGCATCACCCGGCTGTCCAAGTAAAGTGGCTATTTTGTTCATCGTTTCATAACACTGAGTCATAAAGCAATTATTCACAAGTCCGATTGACTCAGGATCGGTCTGGTTTATTCCTTCCGGGACTGCCCAGTCGCCCAGATACCATGATCTGTATCCGGTCTCGGGCCAGCCTTCCAGAAGTCCTGCGGGTGAGTATTTTTCGGCATATTCAAGCCAATGCTGCATTACCGGGTAATATTTTCGCAGCAAATCTTCATCACCATAGTTAAGATATGTGTTCCATGACGCAGTGATAATGAATCCGCACCAGTAAGGTCCTCCGCCGGCTGAGTAGGGATTGGGAGCGGTGTGAGGCATTCCTCCGTCATCCCTGATGCAGTCTTCCCAGGCCTGGAGCCAGTTTGAATACAGCGGGGCCAGGTTGAACATGGTCTGGGCGGTCATGGTCGATGCATTACCGTCACCCCCGTAACCAAGGCGTTCTATTTGAGGGCAATCGACCAGGTAACCTCCGAGGCTCAGACATTTCAGGGTGTAGTTTATCATGTTGTGAATGGAATTGAGATCATTGTCGGAACACTCGAATGTTGATGCCGGCGAATAATCCGTGTGAATAAGAAAAGCTGCGATATCCTCAACTGACAGTTCTTCCTTCAGATTGGTTATCATCGCATACCTGAAGCCGTGATAGTTGAATTTATTAATGAACTTTTCGCTGCCGGCGCCGGAGGCAATGTAACGGTCCATCTGTCCCTGGTTTACAATCTTTCCGTCTTTATCAAGATGATCACTGTAAAGTATGTCTATTATCTGTCCCGGGCTGAGTGTCCCGAACCTGATGCCGAACCATCCTGTCAGGGTCGTTCCCATATCGGCCAACCATGTGCTGTCGTTTATCCTTGTCACCGATGCAGCTCTGATAGTATCTTTTATCCTGTTTGGTTCAGTCATTTGAGGACTTACTTTCGCTTCAGCCAGAGACACTGTCGAAACGGGAATCCAGGAGATATTTCCTTCCTCCTGGTTTCCATAAAGCAAAGCCCCATCAACAAGCTCTCCTCCAAACTGATGTGGTCTCCATGTTCCGATAGTGTTATATCCGCTTGCCCTGGCAACCCAGTCTGAATCGGTAAACAGGATCACCTCGCGTTCCCTTCCTTCAATCCTTTCGACCTGGGCCCTTACAAGCGGACCAGTCCATTTCACTCCCGGGAGTCCCTTGCTGTACCATCCCTGCCCTGTCCAGAGGATCAGTTCATTACTTCCCTTATTCAGAAAAGTGGTGATATCATAGGTGAGAGCCAGAGACCGTTTATCGAATTGTGAAACAGCAGGGGAGAGGACATAAGTGCCCACCCTGGATCCATTTATCCAGACTTCGTGATATCCAAGGGAATTGACATGGATGAAGTACCGGCCGGAAAGCTTTTCAATTGAAAAATTGCGCTTTAGCCGGGGGCTTGCACAGAATTCCGAACTGTCGCTCAGCCCGATATAGTATCCTTTCCAATCAGAGTTTTCAAGAAGTCCTGTTGTGAACGATGCAGCCTCGCTCCAGTCCGATACAATTCCGCTTTCATCCCAGATTCTCACTTTCCAGTAACACACAGCACCCGAACGAAGCTCTTCACCTTTCCATCGGACAAGTATGCTTTCAGGCGATTCTGTCCTGCCTGAATTCCAGAGGTCGGCTTTCTTTTCAGTAAGAAGTTTTAAGCTGCTGGCTGCAATGATCTGGTATGCCGATTGTCCCTCACCATCAACAGAAGAAAATTGCTTCCAGCTCAACCGGGGCACCGGGGTTCCGATTCCCAGGGGATCAGTGAGGTATTCACATTTCAGGTCATATGCCTCTGGTCCCGGGCGATTTTCACGACATCCCGACAAAGTCAGCACTGCTGACAGTGAAAGAAGAAAAAAAAGAAAACGGTTCATGATTTGATGTTTTGGGTGGTCAATTGACTTTAAAGATAGAAAGACCGGTCAAAATCCCCTTCATATTTTTGTTATCCTTATCTGTTTTTACCAAAATTATGATAGATTAGAGTCTTTAATATATCCGGAGACATGACAAAGAAAAAAGTGTTTTATGGAACCCTGCTGCTCTTTGCTGCGATCGTTGCGGGAGCGGTAGTGTATGTCAATTCGCTGATGCCCATAATAACAGGATATGCGGCGAAGAACCTTTGTTCAAACGTATTTGTGTCAGGAAGGGATGCAAAGGAGATTGAAGACATTGACCTTAATTTCTCCTTTATCAAATTCACCAGGAATAAGGTAGATCGGGAGGAACAGAGTGTTACAAGCAGCTTCCTCTGGGGCCGGTCGAAAGCTATATTCAGGGAAGGATTCGGCGTCACGCTTATCCGGGATGCTTCTGAAAAGGAGCTAAGAAATGATGTATATGCAGTTGATACTGATCCGGGTTACCGTCCCGATACCACTGCCTGGCCTCTTGGTGATGTGGTTCCGGATACTCTTGACACAGGCATCGATAAACCAGCTCTGACTGAAATTGCCCGGAAGCTTATGTCCGACACTGCCTATGGAGGTATACCTTTTGCCTTTGTTGTTCTGCACAAGGGGATGCCGGTTGCCGAGACCTACAGGCCAGGACTCGGAAGGGACACCCGCTTCCTGAGCTGGTCGGTGGCCAAAAGCTTTACAAATGCAATCGCCGGCGTTCTTGTACAGATGGGCAAAATGGATGTTTCGGAGCCTGCGGGATTTGAAGAGTGGAAAAATGACGATCGTAAAAGGATAACCATTAATGATCTTCTTCAGATGCAGAGCGGATTGGAGTGGAACGAGGATTACGGCAGCAGGTCGGATGTCAATCTGATGCTTTTCAACGCAGCCGACATGAGCCGTTTCGCCGTGACGCACCCACTGGAGCATCCTGCCGGAACCAGCTGGAAGTACTCCTCGGGTACAGCTAATATTATTACCAGTCTGATAAGAAATGAGTTTGACAGTGATACCTCATGTTATGCTTTCATTCACGACAGGTTCTTTGAGAAGATTGGAATTACTGATGCAGTATTTGAAGTTGATCCGTCAGGCGACCTGGTCGGGTCGTCGTATCTGTATGCAACAGCCCGTGACTATGCGAGGTTTGGCCTGCTTTACCTGAACGATGGTGTTTTCTGCGGCGAAAGGATATTGCCGGAAGGCTGGGTTGATTATACACGTACACCTGCATCCGCCAGCGGGGGAGAATACGGAGCTCTCTTCTGGCTTAACAGGAGTAAAACTTTTCCCTCAGCTCCTGAAGACATGTTTTCATGCAATGGACATGACGGACAGATGATCTTTATTCTGCCATCCAATGATCTTGTCGTCGTTGTACTCGGATTTTCTCACAAACCGGATAATTCTCTCGATTTCGATACCCTGCTGAAAGATATCCTTGAAACCATCTGAAACTCTGGTGATGATAATCAATAATATGCCTCCGGGCACAATAACTTGAAATTTTGTCCGTAATAGAGGATCGACACGCTTATGCGCTGACACAGGCTGTTATGATCATATATCATAAAAATAAATTCAACCAAATTAACCCATATGAGTGAAAAGTTTTCAATCAGCCCGGCAGGAGAAAAATTCCCACTGCCACAACCTGAGGATTATGCAAAGGAATTTGCGACTATCAAAAAACGTGTGGAAAAGGAAAGAGCCCAGGGGCGGGAGATTGTAGTTGTGATGGGGGTAGGCTTCGTTGGAGCTGTCATGGCTGCAATTGTAGCTGACACCGTCGACAAGAAAGGAAATCCTTCCAAATTCGTTATAGGTATGCAGCGGCCAAGCCCGCGCAGCTTCTGGAAAATTCCCCTGCTTAACCGCGGCCTTTCACCGGTTAAGGCTGAAGACCCCGAAGTGGATCCTATGATAGCCAGATGTGTCAATGAAAAGAAGACTCTCATTGCCACATATACATACGACGTTCTTAAACTTGCTGATGTGGTGGTTGTTGACGTTCAGTGCGACTATCTCAAGGAAGACCTGGGAAATGTACGGACCGGACAAACCGATATGGCAGCACTGGAAGCGTCGTTGCATGTGATCGCTGAACATATACCTGCTGAAGCGCTTGTTTTGATTGAAACTACTGTAGCTCCCGGAACAACCGAGCAGGTGGCTTACCCGATTATGAAAAAGGTATTCCGGAAAAGGGGAATTAAAACCGACCCGCTTCTTGCACACAGTTACGAGAGAGTTATGCCGGGGAAAAATTACGTGGCAAGCATCCGCGATTTCTGGAGAGTCTGCAGCGGTATTAACGAAACAGCAAAACAGCGTGTGGAGAAATTCCTAACTGAAGTTCTGAATACCGAGAAATTCCCTCTTACGGTGATGGACAGGCCCATAGAATCGGAAACTGCCAAAATAGTGGAGAACAGCTACCGTGCAACTATACTTGCCTTCCTCGATGAGTGGAGTCTTTTTGCCGAGAGAAACGGAGTGGACCTTATTAAGGTTATCAAAGCCATCAAAATGCGTCCGACACACAGTAATATGATATTTCCCGGACCAGGGATAGGAGGGTACTGCCTTCCAAAAGATGGCGGACTGGGATTGTGGGCATATAAGCATATTCTTGGTTTTGAGGATGATATCTTCAAAATCACTCCCATGGCAATCGATATAAATGATACCAGGGGACTGCATGTCGGCCAGTTGACCAGGGATGCGCTAAGGAATATGGGACAGCCCATTGCAGGCTCTGAAGTTCTGGTGTTGGGAGCCGCATACCGCGAGGATGTAGGCGATACACGCTACAGCGGATCAGAAATTGTTATCCGAAAACTTGCTGAAATGGGAGCCGAGATCCGGGTACATGATCCATATGTTGAGCATTGGTGGGAATTTGAACAGCAGGATTCTTTCCCGGGTGTCGGACAAAGCAAATCGAGGTTCTTCAGGAATCAGGAAAAGCTGAAAGAGATCCGCGTACAGCAGAATCTCGACAAGGCGCTAAAGGATGCTGATGCAGTAATACTGGCCGTTCCTCATAAGGATTATATCGGACTCGATCCCGACAACGTTGTTAAGAAAATCGGAAAACCCGCTGCAATAATCGATTGCTTCGGAATTCTGACTGATGACAACATCAGAAGGTATTTCCAGCTCGGCTGTGAAGTGAAGGGACTCGGACGCGGACATATCCAAAGGATAAAGGACGAGATCAGGAAAAGCTGATCCTCACTGAAACAATAATAAGAACAACCGCACGGACCTGAAACCAGATTTCCGTGCGGTTTTTCCTTATTTAAGGGTATGAAATTATTAAATAACCGGCAATTCGTAAAGCCATTTATCAATGCTGGCGAGTTTCGGAAGACTGCCCTGATGAATAATACTTCCATTTATAACAAGAACGGGAGTCATCATTATTCCAAGTTCCTGAGATTTAAGCTCATAGGGCCTCAGAAACTGATCAAGGGCCGGAGACCAGCGGTGTTTGTTATAAACATGAAATTCATGCCGGTAATCAGTTGATTCCTTTTGAATTATATTTTCCAACGCAGAGGCGTCGATTTTTTCACCAAGAATGGTTGCAACATTCTTTGCTGTGCCTGGCGTTAATCCATGAAAGGCTGCAATTTCAGCAGCTTCATCTGTATCATAGGCAAAATGCCGCACAATCGCGGAATTTATCTTCAATTCTTTAATCCGTTCTTTAATTATGTTTAGTAACAAACCGCATCTCGGGCAAGGAGGTTCAGTACCAATAATAATAATAGTATTTAATTTCATATTTCTTATTTTTATAAAGAAATGTAAATATAGTGTTTAAAACGGTGAGGTAAAACCGGACTGGTGGAACCCGCAGAACTGGCGGATCCGCGATGTCATCATGTTTCCTATAATTAATATTATGTCAAATAGGATATTTTTAAATGTAAATATTAACGCGAAAATCTTTCAGATTGCCCCTATCCGTTCAGGATCCGTTTAAGAGTTGTATTATTGATCAGGCTGGTTCAGAGTCCCAGGTAATACCCTATCAGTTCCGGCTCAGTGGAATCGAGCATTGGCAAACTTGGTATCACCATCATGTTGAGATTTGTATTGTCGATTGCTGACCAGACAGATGTACGTATGAATTTGTATCCATTCCTCTGTGCTGCAGCTATTATTTCAGTGTCACCGGCGCCATCACCGTAAGGAAGTGAAAATACTTCAACTTCGCCTGGCGTATGTTGTTCGATGATATCTTTTGAAACTCCAAATTCATAATCAAGGAAAACCTGGTATTCTGTCAATGTTTCATATCTGTTTCTGTTATCGTACAGATACGTATGTGAAAAGGAATGTGATCCGAAAGTGAATGGCCGTTCTCCGCCTTTCACCATATAATAGCTCATGTCTTCAACTTCTTCCCATGTCATAAATGAATCGCTTCCTATCATGTATGTCCATAAAAAGAATGTGGCGCTCATCTTGTAATTCGTAAGTAATTGACGTACAAGTGTATACCAGGAACTATCGCCGTCGTCGAATGTTATTACTGCATATTTCCCCTCATCAATGGTTCCCTGCTGGCTGAATTTTCCCAACTGTGCAAAGCTTATTACTTTTATATTGTTGTCATTCAGATATTTAAGATCTGCTTCTAG
>JAKLIJ010000179.1 GCA_022709665.1 Bacteroidota bacterium | reverse complement strand
ACGGTTCAAAATAAGCAATATCTTCAAAATTTTGTTGTCTAAGTGATTTAAATGCAGGTTGGTACATATGTGCAGCTGAAATTCTGAATTCATCGGCAAATACTACATTTTCTCGCCTGATAATATCGCGGCATTTACCAGCACCGTCGCCGAAGAAGATCAATTTAATCTGAGGGGGTATCTCCGTGAAGGAATTTTCATCTATTATTTCAGCGGCGGTTTCTTTTACGGTATTACCTTCAGCATCGAGTATTGAGTAATATACTTCCATCCGGCGTGCATCGAGCATTGGAACGAAAAGAGAACTGTTATCGGGACCTTGGTTTTTCTTTAAAGTATCGTCAATGCCGTGGAACATCGAAAGAGTGGTTTCGACTCCTATCAGGGGCACTGACGCTGCATATGCTATTCCTTTAGCTGTTGAAACGCCAATCCGTAGCCCGGTGTAGGAACCGGGTCCTTTGCTGACAGCCACGGCTTCCAGTTCGTTGGCTTTCAATCCTGCTTTTTCGAGAAGTTCAGCAATGAAGACAGTAAGCAGTGAGGCATGGGATTTCTCGCCGGAGCTCTCTTTCAGATCCGCCGGACCTGTGCTGTCGCAAAGAGCGACCGAGCATACTGAAGTTGAAGTCTCAAGGCATAGTATCATATTCCGGAATGCTTCCAGCTACAAAGGTTTATTCGAGAGAAAAGAGGTCGTCCTTCTTTACTATTTCGACCAGAGTGCTGTCCGACAGCTTCTTGCTTATGGCGGAGAAAGGAGCGGAGATGACGCGGTCGCCTTCTGCTATTCCTGATATGATTTCAATATAGCTGTTGTCCTGAATTCCTGTAATCACATCCTTTGCCAGGGCCCTTTCGCCGTCAGTAGTGAAAACCAGTGTTCGTATTTCTTCATCCGAGAGGTTCTGAACAACCAGGGTGGTGTCGGTCCTTGTGGTTACAGACTGGATGGGTACGGTAACGATCCCTTCCTTAACCTCTGTCTGTATATCGACTGTTGCCGACATTCCGGGTCTCAAAGGATTCTGATTGTGGGTGTTTGTAAGAGCCTCATACGATTCGGGAAGTACCAGGATTTTAACGTCAAAGTTTGTCACCTGATCGGCTGAAACGCCTGTTGTCTTTGCCGAACTTGCTATTTCGGTTACGACACCCCTGAATTTATGGTCGGTATAAGCATCGATCTCTATTGTTGCAGTATCGCCCAGTTTTACCCTGGGAATGTCGTTCTCGTTTACTTCGACCTGAGCTTCCATCCTTGAAAGATCTGCAATCCTGAGCATTTCCGTACCTGCCATCATCCCTGTTCCTGCTACTCTTTCTCCGAGTTCTACCAGCAACATGGAAACCGTACCAGGCATTGGGGCATAGATAGAAGTTTTGATGAGGTTTTCATTTGCTTCCTTTAGAGAAGCTTCTGAGCTTGTTACTGAGAACCTTGCTGCATCGACCTCTGCTTTAGCAACGGCGTAAGAAGCTTCGGCCTGTTCGAATTCCGACTTGGAAATAGTCTGTTCGTCATAAAGCTGTTTGGTTCTTTTGTAAGAAAGTTCTGACTGGAGGAACTGAGCCTCAGCCTGGGCAAGCCGTGCGCGGGCCTGGCTGATGGCGGCAAGCGACCGGTCGCGCTGGGAAATATAAACATCGGGTTTTATTCTCAGAAGCAGCTGACCCTTTTCAACAACATCGCCTTCCCTGACAGTAAGTTCCACAATTTCACCCGAGACATCAGGGGTGATAAGGACCTCCATCTCGGGCTGGATCTTTCCGTTGGCTGTTATCGTTTCAATAATTGTACGCTTTTCTGCATTTTCGACTGCCACCTTAACTGTAACAGCTTTTCCGAACCATCCGGCTTTTTTCCCGATCAATGCAAATACTATTAGGGCAATTGTCAGTGGGACGAGTATCTTCAGAATTTTGTTGTTTTTCATTTTATGCCTTGATTTGTAATTATTGGTTCAGAGTTAGGGGCAATCCCTTGTAAAAATCGAGAACTTTGGTTTTAAAGATATATTCATACTTGGACTGCGACATATCAGACTGGGCGTTCAGGAGCTGTGATTTTGAGGCGTTGTAGTCGACGGGAGTGATCATTCCGACGTTGAATTTCTGTTCAGTGTACCTGAATGATTCCTCAGACGACTTAACAGCCTTGGAGCTGGCATTGTATTTTTTGAGGGCAGCCACCGCGTCGGCATAAGCCTGCTGGATATCCTTGTAGAGCTCCTTTCTGGCTCCGTCGAGCGTGTACTGGCTGTTTTCAACGGCCAGTTTCGAGTTTGCAATGTTCTTGCTGACCTGCCATCCGTTCAGTATCGGAATATTCATTGAAAAACCGAGGCCGTAGTTTTTGTTGTTCTTAAGCTGGTCTTCGAACGATTGCTGACCCTGAAGGTTGGCGATATGCGAATACCTGGTCCCGAAATTATGACTCATGGAGATGCTTGGGCTTCTGGCTCCCTTTGCCACCCTGAGGGCATATTCGCTTGCAGTGAGTTTAAGTTCGGAACTTCTGATCTCGGGCCTCGACTGAACGGCCAGACCGAATATCTCGTCGATATTGCCTTCGATGGCTGCTGTTTCCTCGACATTGATATCAGGTACGACTATCTCGAATCCTGCAGGTGTTTCAAGTTCCAGCAGCTGGGTAAGATTCAGGTAAGATATTTCAAGCTGGTTTTGCATATTTACCAGGGTGACTTCTTCCTGGGCTGCCTGTGCTTCAATCTGCAGAAGGTTTCCCATTGCCACACTTCCGGCATCGACCATTTTCCTGGTCTTCGCAATTTGTTCGCGTGTTGTGCTGAGCTGGTTCTCCGTAGCCGTTACGAGTTCCTTGTTAAGGAGTATCTGGAGGTAGGCCAGGGCAACGCTGAGCGATACATTATCGCGGATCTTCTGAAGGTCCTGCTCCCCTGCAAGAAGTTCATACTTGTTTTTCTGAATCGTATTCAGGTTCTGAAGGCCTGTGAAAAGATTTGTTCTTCCTCCGAGATAAAAGTATTCTGACTGGAGAGTCTGGTTATAGAATT
>JAKLIJ010000178.1 GCA_022709665.1 Bacteroidota bacterium | reverse complement strand
AGCCAGGCTTATTCTTCGGGCGAGGGGATATTCAGATGTCCTCCCTGGATGAAAATCCTTATCAGGGACCTGCACGATCCGCTCGATGTTTCTGATGAAAAAGGAAGAACAGGGGGTGTCAATATTATAGATCTGGCTAACTTTCATTCCTGTTCCTTCCTGGCAACCGGAGATTACGGAAGCCTTCATACAGGAGAATCATTCGGAATATCCGGAAGGATCGACAACACCGACATAAGGGGTTGCAACCTCATGACCTTGCGGGACAGTCTCCTTTAACCTCTGACAGGGATCAGAGATAAACTATCCTTTTGTTTTTTGCGCTTGCATAGATGGCAAGAACCAGTTCCACAGCCTTTTTGGCTTCGGGGGCGTCGATGGCAGGAGACCGGCCGTTGTCAATAGCCTTTATTATGTTGAGAAGCTGGCGCAGATGCCCCAGATCGCTTATCGCCTTCGGATCGGAAACACCGCCTCCGGTAACATGACTTCCGGAGTATCTTTCCCTTATGATATCATCTTCTTCTGTCTCTTCCTCAAATTTCCAGGTGATCAGTCTTTCCTCTTCTATGATCACCGAACCCCGGGTCCCAAGTATCTCGATTCTTCTGTAAAATCCGGGATTGACCGCAGTTGAAGCCTCTATGACACCAACAGCGCCATTTTCGAATTTGAGAGTTGCAGCGGCAACATCCTCCACCTCGATGCCTTCATGTCCGACCAGTCCGGAGAAGGCACATACCGCTGATACATTGCCCATAAACCACCTTAGAAGATCAACAGAATGGATTGCCTGGTTCATCACTGCTCCGCCGCCGCTTGAAGCAAGGCTGGATCTCCACTTTACCTCACTGTAGTATTCCGGGGTTCTGAACCATTTCACATAGGCATCTCCCATCACAAGTTTCCCAAAACGTCCCTGGTCGATTGCCTTCTTAAGTTCTATATTTACTTTGCTGAACCTCATCGGGAAAATTCCGGAGACCAGTACATTATGTTTTACCCCGGCCTCTATTATCATGTTGCAGCGCTCGATGCTTGTTTCCAGCGGCTTTTCTATAATGCAGTGTTTTCCGGCAGTGATAGCTGCAAGCGCCGGCTCGAGATGTTTCCCTGACGGCGTGCAGATACAGACAACGTCGATACTGTCGTCGTTGCAGAGTTCTTCTGCCGAATCAAAAGCCTTGCACTTGTAAGTGTTTCCGAATGTCCGCGTTTTCCCCGGATTATGATCAAAGACTCCAACCAGCTCTGCATCCATGATGGTATCAATGGCCCTCGCGTGGACCCCGGCTATAGAACCTGCTCCTATTATTCCGAAACCATGCTTCATGCCTACCTCAGCGTTGGATAAAACGCATCCTCTATGTGTTTTTCAATAGTGAGAGTCTGACCTTTGGCAAGAACGGTAATAACATCAAACCTCGCCTGCTTTGAGATGTCGTGCCACCTTATGTAAGTGTCGGCAGCCAGAACAAGCGATCTCTGCTTCTCTGTGGTAACCGCATTCTGAGGCGATTCCAGATAGTCCGCCGAACGGGTCTTCACCTCGACGAAGACTATGAATTCCCCAGTCTCGGCAATAATATCCACCTCGAGCTTACCGGCTTTCCAGTTTCTGTTCCTTATCTGGTAGCCTTTCCCGGCAAGAAACGACACGGCAAGGTCTTCCCCTTTCCTGCCGAGAGATGACGACTCACTCATTTAGTTCTCTCTTATTTACTAGAGAACGGGATTATATCTCGATTAGTTTGTGCCTGATAGCGAAAAGAATCAGGCTGGCGGTGTTCTTTGAATTGGTCTTGCCAAGCAGGTTAGCCCTGTGTTTGTCGACCGTACGCTTGCTAATAAACAATGTTTCAGCTATTTCCTGATTTGATAGCCCCTCGCATATCTTTAGAAGTATCTCTTTCTCCCTCCTTGAAAGACTTGCTGTCTTACTTTCGTTTTCCCTGTGCTTGATCTTCTGAATAACATGATAAAGAAGCTCCTGAGAGAAAAAACTACCTCCCTTCCTGACAGTGAGAATGGCCTCCCTCACTTCAGAGATGTCGGAATCCTTAAGTATGAATCCCTTTGCTCCGGCATCCACCATTTTATAGTAATACTCCTCCTCTCCATACATCGAAAGAGCGATAATGTCGATGGCAGGGCAGATCTTAAGAGCCTTCCTGGTGGCCTCTATCCCGTCCATTTCAGGCATGTTGATATCCATCAGGGCAACATCGGCAGGGTTCTCCCTGATGAGATTAAGGAACTCGTCGCCGTTCGAAGCCTCGCCTGTTACCTCAAAATCGGGGAATGCGTTCAGAAGGATCTTCAGCCCGTTTCGGAAAAGCTGGTGATCGTCTGTTATAATTATCCTTGTCTTTTCCATAGATTGGTTATTCAAGCATTTTGATCAGTGCACTGGTGCCTTTGCCCGGATTGCTTTCAAGGATAAAGACACCATCGACCGACTTTACGCGGGTGTCGATGTTCGACAGTCCCATACCCCTGGTATTATCGTCGGTATTCAGAAATGCCATGTCGAACCCGCGACCGTTATCGGAAAACTGCAAAGTAATGAATTTTTCAAGCTTGTTAAGGTCTATTTCGATTCTTGATGCCCCGGAATGCCTTATGGAATTATTAATAAGCTCACATGCAGCCCGGTACATAACTACCTCCTTCTCCGGATCCAACCTGGTGTTTTCCATGTTCGACTTGAACTCGATCTCGATGGCTTTTGTCTGGTTGATCTTGGCAATGAAAGCCGAAAGGGCGCTCGAAAGACCGAAATTTGAAAGAATGTGGGGGCTCAGATTGTTGGATATGTCTTTCAGTGTGTTGATGGCTTCATTTATGAGATGGCTGGTGTTGTTGAGGATAACCGTGTCAGTGGGATCCTTTATCCTGCCCCCAAGAGCTGAAAGCGACATCTTTATTGTAGACATGAGCGGGCCCAGACCGTCATGAAGATCCTTGGCAAAACGTTTTCTTTCGTTCTCCTCGGTGTTTATTATTGCACTGATAACCCTTTTCTCCGCCTTCATCCTGTCGATGTCGGCAC
>JAKLIJ010000177.1 GCA_022709665.1 Bacteroidota bacterium | reverse complement strand
CAATCGCCGATGTAGTGTCGGAAGCTGAAAACTGGCCGTTTTGAAGGACAGCCTTTATAAAATAATTGTACCTGACGCCTTCAGTTATGTTGCTCAGACTTACTTCCTTTTCATCACTGCCTGTTTGCCCGGCAAGGGTATAGGGCCCTGGGTTTTCAGATACCATGATGTCGTATCGAAGTACTTCATAGGGGAAGGACTCATATCCCGTCCATGAAACCCGGATAATATTATTGCAGGGATCTGGTGAGGCAACCGAATGAATGGTGCATAATTCATTTGAAAGCGTGCTTATGTTCCTCGATTCATCAAAAGCTGCAATAACATAACATTCGGCCCTCTCTGCCGAGTAAAAATTGAGGAAGGAATAGCTCGTTGCCGACGGATTGAACACTGAATCAATTATGTACCCTTCACCGTTCCTGAAATAATAAACTGCATATCCGGCAAGATCAGGTTCGGTATTTGCAGTCCACAGTAAATCAGTATATCCGTTATCCTGGTTTATTGTAGCCAGCAGCAGGGTAGGGGCGGCAGGCTGATCCACATCAATCTGGCAATGCCCCTGCAGATACACAAGGCTCAAAAGAAAAACGGAAAGGTATTTGAACCGGACTCCCATTATCCTGCTGTTATCTCGTAAAGGTCCTCGGTTGTAAAGTATGTGTTTGCAAGCCGCAACACTTCCTCCGGACTTATCGTCCTGATGGTGTGCATCATTCTTGAGAAATAGCTTAGATCAAGTCCGAATTCCCAGGCCGATCTGAAACTTTCTGCAATGGCGATGGGACCATCGAACGACCTTACAAGTTCTCCCGCCATGTAATTGTTAACTACTGCCATTTCACCAGCCGGAACCAGTTCCTTCATCAGAATGTTTATTTCCTTCTTTATCTCTGCGACCGCCTTTGAACTATTTTCACGGCCGGCTTCGGTGGATATCATCCACAGGCCTGATTTGTCGAACGAGGAGACCATGGAGTGAATCCCGTAAGTATAGCCCTTTTCCTCCCTGAGATTCTTCATCAACCTTGATCCGAAATAACCTCCCAGCAGCACATTTAGAAATTTAAGCCCGGGATAGTCGGCATGACGCTTGTTTATGGTTGCAGTTCCTATTCTTACGGCAGTCTGGACCGCTCCCTTTTTTCTGATGTGATCTATTTTTGATAAAGAGCCTTTAATCCCGGCTTCCGTCTCAGTGATATGGTTTTTTTCAGAGCTTTGACAGCCGAGATGTTTTTCCAACAGGTAAACAGCAGATTCCGGTATCCTGCCGGAAATGATAATAGCCATCTCATCAGGCCTGTAGTAACGAGCGTGGAAAACCCTGAGCATTTCAGGATTCAAATTATCAAAGTCGGGTTCAAGAGGTTGCCGGCCGTAAGGATGATCAGGACCGAAAACAGATTCAAAAAAACGGTTACCAGCCAAATTCTGAACTTTTTCCCTGTTGATCCTGTACCAGTTAAGCCTTTTTTTCATGAGCTTGTCAAACTCTTTCACAGGAAAAACAGGTCTGAACAGGATCTCTGAGAACAATTCCAAAGCTTTTTCAAAATACCTGCTGAGGAAAAATGCGGTGAGGCCTGCGCTGTCTCTTTCAGCCTGAAGATTGATGAAAATTCCGTAATAATCCAGCATTTCATTCAACTCTTCGGCGCTAAACCTGATTGAGCCTTCCGTAAGCATCATATTTACCGAACTCGAGAGAAGCGGCCTTTCTTCTTTTATTATTCCTGCCCTGAAAACACACTCTAACCTTAAAACATCCTCAGTGCCTGCTTCTATCATGAATAGTTTTGCACCATTACCCAGCGTCATCGATCTTAAAGGGATATCAATCTGAGCATCAAATGGATGCAATGGCGGCTGTTTTCTGCTTAACATGCTCATTTGCCTTGATTTTTTGATGCGAGGTACCAAAGGGTGGAACAATTCGCCGGTTTAAGATACATGTTTGCCGCTTCACTTATCATCAACTTGCTTACTGCCCTGTAAGCTTCCACTTCGGTGTTGATAGAAGAGACAGATCCGAGCAGCTCAAAGACCGACAGGTTCATAGCTTTATTCAGAATGCTCGTGTTTGAAAGCACTGATGATGATTCATACCTGTTTTTGACCTTTTCAAGCTCATTGTCAGGAATCCCGGAGTCAATTAGTTCCTGAATAACCTGATCAACAGCTTGTTCGGCTTTGTCAATATCAACTCCTTTCATTATTTTTCCGGTTACTACCACCAGTCCGGGGTCAATGTCAGAAGTGATATATGCATTTATTTCGCTGAATAGATTGAGGTCTCTCACAACTCTGTTGTAAAGCCGGCCTGATTCGCCTCCTGCAAGCAGATCAGTTATCACATCCATGGTATGAAAATCGGAACCGGATCGCGGTCCCATGTGCCAGGCCTTGTAAAGAGCATCAGCCGGTACGTTTCTCTCAATATTAAGGCGTCTTTCCCCGGTTTGCTCAGGCTCGGCGGGAAGCTTCCTGACATGGTCCTTTCCAGCTTGAATGGGACCAAACCATTTTTGTGACAGCTCGTATGCCCTGTCGGGTGTGATGTTACCCGTAAGGGTTAGAATTGCCTTCCCGGGATTGTAGTGACGGTCAAAAAAGTGTCTGACATCTTCAAGGGTGATTCCAAGAATATGCTCGGGCTCAACCCCGATGGTAGGCCAGCGGTATGGATGAGATTTGTAGGCCAGCGGCCTGAGAAGGAGCATTGCATCTCCATAAGGCTGATTAAGGTATCTTTGCCTGAATTCTTCTATAACAACACTTTTTTGGACCTCCAGTTTACGGTCCGAAAAACCCGGGGCCTGCATACGATCGGATTCAAGCCAGAAGGCGGTTTCCACATTCGCTGCAGGAAGGGTAATGTAATAATTGGTTATGTCGTTGTTGGTGAACGCATTGTTTTCTCCTCCGGCAAGCTGCAGCGGAAGATCATATTCAGGAATATTCTCTGTGCCGCAAAACATTAAATGCTCAAGAAGATGAGCCATTCCGGTCTTTGACGGATCCTCATCCCTCGAGCCGGCATCATACAGCAGGTTCATGGCTA
>JAKLIJ010000176.1 GCA_022709665.1 Bacteroidota bacterium | reverse complement strand
GCCGCGCAGCTTCTTCAAACTTGTATGTCCACCTGCCGTAAATGGTCATGGCACGGCCATGAAACAGGCTGGTATCGGAGGTTGCATACCCCGGATCGTTAACAAGCATCAGAACTGTTTTACCTTTCACGTCAATTCCTTCATAGTCGTTCCACCCGAATTCCGGGGCATTGATGCCGTAGCCGACGAATACCAGCGGAGAGTTTTCTATCGTGATCTGTTCCGAAGTTTGCGGCGACCATCCTACAAAATCAACCAGTGATGAGAGACTTATGGAAGCTTTTCCTCCTGTTATCAACAGTGACTTTGCGGGATCGGATGTCAGCCGGAGCAGCGGTACCTCCTGAAACCAGCTGTCACCATTGGCCGGCTTCAGGCCGACAAGCCTGAATTGTTCGGCGAGATAGTTGATGGTTTTTTCTTCACCTTCGGTTCCCGGAAACCTTCCCAGAAATTCATCGGAGGCAAGCACCGCTATGTGTTTTTTTATATCTTCAGCGGTGATCGATTCCAGGGCTGTTTCAGGAACCGGCTTTTGTGATCCGCAGCCAAGGATCAGGATTGGCAGGATCAGTAATGGAAATTTAAAACGCATATTTAAAGTGATTTCTTTTATGACAGCACTGATAAGGCTACCTGAGTTCAACAAATATTTTTCCACTTTGTTTGCTCAATTCAGCTTCGGTTGAAACCCCGTCTACCGTGATCCTGTACTTTCCGAAGAAGGCAGGAACCGTCAGGGTGCCGTCTGCTCCAGCAGTTCCCGACAAGTTAGTCCACCATTCTTTATAGATAAGGTTCTGGTAAGCACCGGCGGCAGGAGTGGGCGACCAGTCACGCCTGTAAAGCGATGAAACGGGTATCCAGTTGTTTCCTTCCCAGAATCCCCACATCAGAATGCCTTCAACGGCAGGATGAGCAAAACAGATCCTGTAATAATCGACAAGTTCCCTGGCTTTTTGTTCTTCCTCCTCCCGTGTCATGGTCATTATCTTCTCAGTATAGTATTTTGACCTTTGCCCGGGCATATTGAACTCGGTGATCAGTACCGGAAGTCCGAAGATTGCAAGTGAATCGAGGGCATTCTGAAGCTGTTGCCTGTCGAAAGTATCAGAATGAAGGTGACCCTGGGCTCCAATTCCTTTTATGGGTATTCCCTGTTTGAGCAGCGACCTGATATGAGCCATATAGTCGGCCAGGCGGTTGCCGGTAAGGACGTCGTAATCGTTCACAAAGAGCTGTGCTTCCGGATCACCTTCATGAGCCCACTGGGCCATCTGTTTTGTGATCTCCGGACCCAGACGGTCCTCATAATAATTGCCATGTATCATTTCGTTGTTAAGATCATATCCGGCAAACCTTCCTTTGTATCTCGAGGTTACGGTTATTGCCCTGTCCTTTATCCTTCGCATCAGTTCCTCGTCGCTCAGCTCCTGGATCCAGGGTTGAACGAATTTAGGGATGCCCCAGAAGAGATTGTGTCCCCTGAGAGGGATATTGTTTTCATCGGCCCATTTCAGTATTCCGTCGACTATGGCATAGTTCACCTGATCCTTTTTCTGCTCCATACTGTACCACTTCACAGCGTTTTCTGTTACAGCCGAATTGAAGTTCTCAAGGAACTTTTCCTTGTACTGCTTAAGGTCCTCTTCCTTCATCCAGCCGTCAGCCATACCATTGCTTATGGCGCATCCGAACCAGAATTCATGGCTGAGCTGCTCTACAGAGACTTTTGAACCTGGTCGGGCTTTAACAGTTATTTCACCTTTCCGGTACTTTGAAATCGAGTTTGACAGTCTTTCCCTGTTGACATAGCCGGCAACATTGCGAACATTGTCGATCCAGATTCCATTTGCCGGATCTGATGCATATTTACAGATTGCTTCGATAGTTGCCAGCCTCGATGTCTGGTACCCTTCAACATTCATTTCGTGGCCGGCAAGCACAAGCCAGTGTCCTCCCGCCCTGGCTGTTTCAATCAATTTCAGCACCTGTTCAAATGATTTACCGTCAAGCTCCGAGGCATTCAGCTGAGAAAGATCGCAGAAAACCGGATCATTCGGAGCTTCATTCATCCAGCCTCTTCCGCTGCTGAACATCGAAGCCACCAGGGGAACATAGCTTTTTGTATTTATTCCCCTTCCTATGTAGGTCTGCCCGCAAGGATATCCGTATGAAACGGGAACAACGCCAAGAACCTTTTGAATCAGCCTGTTCGCTGAATCAAGTTCGGAGGTCATTTTCTCCAGCGAGTAATCCTCCAGGGCTTTGTTTCTCGACCATGTGAAATTACCCGAGCAGGGGTGATATAACGAATGATTGCCTATCTCATGGCCGTTCATAACAGCTGATTTCCAACCGTCAGCCCGTTGCAGCATGCTCCCGGGGGAGATATAAAATGTCGCCTTTACACCATATTTGTCGAGAAGCGGGATGCCTGTATCTATCTGCGAAAAACGGGCATCGTCGAATGTGAGGCTCAGAGCCATTTTTTTCCCTGAAGGCCAGAAAACTGACTGTGGACTTTTGGACGGATCATTGCTGCTATATGTCTGGCTGAGTCCTGTTAAGGTATAACTTATAGTCAGCAAAAAGATTACAATTGATCTGATTATTGCAGTCATTTCGGGTGAATACTTTTAGGTCTTATAAAGGTAATGGATTTTAAAAACATACCGTAGCCGGATTGTTTATTTGAACAGAACGGTGCCGTGCTTTTGCTCCCGGATACAAATTTTATTCTTAATTTTAACATAATTCATCAGGCAGGTTAGTCCGTAAAAGTTCATGGAAGAAAAACTCCTTTACAAGATACATGTCACTGGTTATGTACAGGGAGTAGGATTCCGGTGGCGGACGGTAAGGGAAGCTGCAAGCCTGGGGATAAAGGGTTTTGTGAGGAATATGCCTGACGGAAGTGTCTGCATTGAGGCTGAAGGATCAAGGAAGCAGTTAAGGGATTTCACAGAATGGTGCAGAAAGGGGCCGGGATATGTGGAATCAGTTACAGTTGATGTTTATCCACCCGTGAATTACAGGGATTTCACCGTCAGGTATTAGTGGTAATGAGCC
>JAKLIJ010000175.1 GCA_022709665.1 Bacteroidota bacterium | reverse complement strand
TTGTAAGGCTGAGAACCTGTCTGAATCCTTCGGGTCTTCTCGGGAGGATACTTATGATAGAGGCTCAGCTCGGCAGGCTTAGGGGTGGCAAGGGATATAAATCCAGGACCATGGATATTGATATCCTCCTGTACGGTTCTCAGGTTATAAAAAAACAGGAACTGGAGATTCCGCATCCCAGGATAGCCGATCGCAGATTTGTCCTTGAGCCGCTTTGCGAACTGGTTCCTGGCATGCTCCACCCTGTTCTGAAAGTACCTTTTTCAGAGCTCCTGGATAAGTGCACTGATGAATGCGTGGTTTCAGTAAAGCATCCCTTCAGTATTTTCTGAACCCTGTGTTGTCAGATCAGTCCGTTATCTGCAAAGCTGTAGTAATCCTTTCCCGAAATTATGATATGGTCGAGAAGCTGGATTTCCATTATCTGACCTGCTTCCTTTATCTTACCCGTGATCTTTGAATCGGAATCGCTGGGATTCAGGTTGCCTGAAGGGTGGTTATGGCAGACTATTATACCTGAAGAGAGGTATTCGACAGCTTTCTTCATTATTATCCTGACATCTGTAACGGTTCCGCTGATGCCGCCCTGGCTTATCTTCATCCGGTCGATCACCCTGTTCGACCGGTTAAGGAAGAGTATCCAGAATTCCTCATGGGGCAGATCGGACAGAATAGGCTGAAAGATATCGGCTGCATCTTTTGAGCACTTTATCTGTCCGGCATCGGGCAGTTCCGAAAGGTTTCTCCTTCTGCCAAGTTCGAGGGCAGCGCTGATGGTTACTGCGCGGGCCGGGCCTATTCCCCTGAATTTGAGCAGGTCGGAGACTGAGAGTTTACCGAGGGAGTTAAGGTTGTTGCTCACAGAGCATAACAGTTCCCTTCCAAGGTCGACGGCAGATTTCTTTCGCGTTCCCGAACTGATGAGTATAGCAAGCAGTTCAGCATCGCTCAGGCTGGATATACCTTTCCTGATAAGTTTTTCCCTGGGTCTGTCCTCGACAGCCCATTCGGTGATTTTTAGTGACATGACGAGACATATTTCCGGGAATAAATTTAGTAAAACCGGAAGGAATGAAAAAATAAAAAAGCGGCCAGAAGACAGCAACTACCTTTGTTGTACTCTACATCGGTATAACCTGCAGCCGTCTGCCCTTTTCCTGCTCATAAAGCTGCTGAGCCATCCGGGCTTTTTCCTCACTGAATGAGGGATCCATGGAGTGGGCCTTCATATATAGCTCGTAAGCCTTGTCATACTGTTTCGTGTACATGAAATAATCGCCCTTTGAATCATAAACATTGGGATTTTTCGGATCAAGCTGAATATATCTGTCAAAGGCTTCTTTCGCTTTATCTTCCTGTTTAAGATTCAGATAAGCGTATCCAAGCTGATTGTAAAAAGGAGCTGCATTCCTTGTAACTGTTAATGCTTTTTTTATGGTTTCAACCATATCCTCTGTCTCGCCGGTAACCGACAGAAAAGAGATCAGGCAGTTGTAAGCATCCGGATCACCCGGGTACATGTCGACCAGTTTTCTTCCGATATCGGTAGCATCCTCCGAACCGCTCCTCAGTCTTGCAATTGCTTCCTGAAGCAGCTCTTCCGCCTCGCTTAGTTTTGCTTTGCAATTGACTGCAGCATAGGAATATCTTCTGAAATTATCAGGTGATTCATTCATCAGATAAAACATTGCCAGCTGGTAATTAGCCATGAAAAAATCCGGATCCTCGCTCAGGGCAGCATCGAATGCTTCAATAGCCCTTGAGGTATTTACAGCATCATAATGTTTTATTGCTTCATTATATAATTCCAGGGCAAGCTTTGACGAGGTTGTGACAGGCATAAGCTTTCCCGACTGAGGCAGGGCAACTCCTCCCATGCACAAAAGTGCCAGCACAAATACCATTCTCTTCATTTCTAAGATTTTTAGTTTATAGCCGTAAGGAACCAGCATTTTTTGTGCCAAACCGGAATTGACATGTCTGTGGTATTGTCAGGACAGGATTCCGGTTACCTGTAAGCCGATTCGACAAACGATTTGTACTGCGACAGGATGACTGCTCTTTTTGGTTTAAGGGTCTGTGAGAGCATGCCGTTGTCGACGGTCCAGGAATCTGCGCAGAACAGGTTTTTTTTAATATTCTCGTAATCGGCAAGTGTTCTGTTTGCCTTTGCCACCTCCCTGCTGAGCTTTGCAACAACCTTCTTGTTGCTGAGCAGATCGGTGTCGCCGGCATCTGTCATTATGTCATTATCCCGGCACCATTCTTTTAGTTCCTTCATATCGGGAAGGATGACAGCCGAAGCGAACTTCTGGTTTTCACCGAAGACGATGCAGTTTTCAATGAAAGGAGATTCCCTTAGCTTGTTCTCTATCATCTGGGGAGCTATGTATTTGCCCGACGACAGCTTGAATATTTCTTTTTTCCTGTCGGTTATCATAAGATACAGTCCGTCTTTAAGATAGCCGATATCGCCGGTATGCAGCCATCCGTCAGTATCGATTATCTCGCGGGTTGCCTTTTCGTCCTTGTAATATCCCTTCATGACATGAGGGCCTCTTACAAGTATTTCCCCGTCATCTGCTATTTTCAGTTCGGTGCCGTCGAGCGGAGTGCCGTTGGTTCCCAGCACATTGTTTGCCGGCGGATTCACAGATATTACGGGTGAAGCCTCAGTCATGCCGTAACCCTGGTAGAGATGAAGTTTTGCTGCAGTGAACAGCCTGATGATATTAGGTCTGATAGCAGCTCCTCCTGTGACAACCCACATCTCATGACCTCCCAGGTTGTCGCGCCATTTGCTGTAAACCAGCTTGTCGGCCAGGCGGTGCTGAAGCCGGTAAAGGAATCCTCTGCGTTTGTTGTCGAAGTTATTTGCAAACCTCCAGGCCCATCTGTAGATCATTCTTTTGATGCCCTTCAGGCTCTTGCCTGCAGCCTCGAGCTTCGAATACATCATTTCGAGAACCCGTGGAACGGCGCAAAACCCGTCGCTGTTGAAACTGGCCAGATCCCTTGCTATTGTGGAAAGGCTTTCGGCATAATAGATACTTATTCCAAGCTGCTGGAACTCGTAGTTCATTGTCCTTTCATAGGCATGGCAAAGAGGGAGGAAGCTGAGCATCTTGTGCCTGGG
>JAKLIJ010000174.1 GCA_022709665.1 Bacteroidota bacterium | reverse complement strand
GGGTCCGTTTCCCATATGATAGCTTCTGTTCTGCAGGAAGCCGGTTACAGGACAGGCCTTTACACTTCTCCACACCTTAAGGATTTCAGGGAAAGGATCAGAATCAACGGAAGAATGATCCCAGGGAATGAGGTTACATCATTCCTTGAAAAACACAAAGCTCCTCTTGCCTCGCTGAAGCCCTCGTTCTTTGAGATGACGGTCGCCCTTGCATTTGATTATTTTGCCAGATCCGGCGTTGAAATTGCTGTTGTTGAGACTGGTCTGGGCGGACGGCTTGATTCGACAAATATAATAAGTCCCATACTCTCTGTCATAACAAACATTGGCCATGACCATGCTGATCTCCTGGGAGATACCCCTCTGAAGATTGCTGCAGAGAAGGCAGGCATTATCAAACCGGGCATCCCTGTTGTAATAAGCGAAACCCAGGATGGGATCAGTGACCTTTTTATAAAAGCGGCCCGACAGAATAATTCGGAGATCAGCTTTGCCGATCAGGAATACAGATGCAGGCTTTATGACCTGAATTACAGTACTGGGAAAAGGCATTATTCTCTGTTTGAAAAATCAACTGGACATACTTTTAACGGAGCAGTGAGTCTTGGCGGAGACTATCAGGCGAAAAATATCCAGGCTGTCTTCCAGGCTGTCCGTTTCCTGCAGAAAACAAATCCCTGCACCGATGTGAATATAGTCGACGGGATCAGAAGGACCATCGGCAACACAGGATTGATGGGACGGTGGCAGATAGCCGGAAGGAAGCCGCTTGTCGTTTGTGATACCGGGCACAATCTTGAAGGGCTCAGCTTTGTACTGTCACAGCTCAAAGCTACGGGTGCCGGAAAGCTTCACCTTGTTATCGGATTTGTCAGTGATAAGGACAGGGCTGCTGTTCTGCCTCTCTTTCCGCCGGATGCAGTTTATTATTTCACAAGGGCTTCGGTTCCCCGGGCCCTTGATGAAAACATTCTGATGGAAGAAGCCCGGAAGTGGAATCTTAAAGGTACTGCTCACCCGGATGTTTATTCGGCAGTTCAGGCTGCATTGGGCGCTGCTTCAGAAAATGATGTGGTGTTCATCGGGGGTAGCACATTCATTGTTGCTGATGCATTGAAAACTTATAAATTTAAAAGATAACAACTGTTGACAATGAAACGATTATTGCTTAGTCTGCTGCTTATTGCCCTGGCCGGCCCCCTGACCGCTCAGACAGAAAGGAAGATAGTAATTCTTCATACAAACGATCTTCATTCCCGGCTCAACGGTTTCACTCCTGAGGCTGATTATTCTCCGTCGACAACGGGTGATGATAAAACAAAGGGTGGATTTGCAAGGATAGCCTCCATTCTCAGAAGTGAAAAGAGAAATAATCCTGATATCACCCTGTCGGTTGATGCTGGTGATTTCCTCATGGGAACTTTGTTTCAGTCGTTGGAACTGAAATATGGTTTTCAGTTGCGGCTGATGAAGCAGATGGGTTATGACGTGGTTTGTCTGGGCAACCACGAATTTGACTACGGTCCGGCAAAAATTGCAGGAACAATAAACAGCTCCATCGGAAAGGGAGAAATTCCTGCGCTTTTACTAAGCAATACGGTAACTGATCCACAGGATGCCGGTGATGATGAATTGGAAAAGCTGTATGATTCCGGGGTAGTCCGGAGAAAACTGATTATTGAGAGAGATGGACTTAGAATCGGCTTTTTCTCGCTTTTGGGCAAGGATGCTGTTGACGTGGCGCCGCTTGCTTTGCCTGTGACTTTTGCAAAACAAACCTCATTTGCAAGAAAGATGGTAAGGGAGCTTAACAGAGACGGATGTGATATTGTTATTTGTGTGTCCCATTCGGGAGTTTCAAAAGACAAAAAGGGAAAGTGGACAGGAGAGGATGTCAGGCTGGCAAAAAAGGTAAGGGGTATTGATGCTATAATAAGCGGACACAGCCATTCTGCCATAAATGAGCCATTGATAGTAAAGGGAATCCCGATTGTTCAGACAGGCGAGTACGGCCAGAATGTGGGAAGGCTGGAACTTATACATGAAAGAGGCAAAACAAAGTTTGCAGGATCAATGCTTATTCCTGTTGATGACAGCATCGCCGGAGAAGATGATGTAATTGAAGCCGTATTGGCACAACAGTTACTTGTCACTGATGAGATACTGGCTCCTCTGGGTTTAAATTATTCTGTTCCTGTTGCTGAAACGGATTTTCTTCTTGAATGCAATGAACAGGGCGATTTCCACTCCAGCAATCTTGGCCCCATGATTGCTGATGCAATTCATGGTTATGTAAATCGTCATTCATCGGCCGGCTGCGATATTGCAATGGTTGCAGTGGGAGTAATCAGGGACAGGATAGTTCCGGGTATGATGACGGCCCCGGATATTTTCAGGATCATGTCACTCGGATCAGGCAATGATGAAGTTCCGGGATATCCTCTCTCAAGGCTTTTTGTCACCGGAAAGGAGCTGAAAAATATTCTTGAAATACTTTTAATAGCACATAAATCATCGCCCTCCAATCACTGTTTTTACTCTGGACTGAGGGTAAAGTATGATCCTGAACGAGGACTGCTGAGAAGGATCAACAGTATTGAAATCATAGGTCGCGACGGAGTGGCAAAGTTTGTGAGTTTTTCAGGTGAAGATGACACACTTTATTCAATCTCAGCAAATTCATACATGCTTGAATTTATTGGGATAATAAAAAAGATGAGCCTGGGACTGATCAGGGTGGTTCCAAAGGATATGTCGGGTAATCCGGTGGTTGACATGAAGAGCGCTGTAATCGATATGAACGAGGAGCAGCAGGGAATCCAGGAAGGCAAGGAATGGCTGGCCCTGCTTGAATACATAAGTTCAATGAAAGATGTTGATAATGATAGTATTCCTGAAATAGACAGAAAGTATTCGGCTGCGGTCAGAACCTTTTTTGAAGAGGTCAGATGAGGACTCTGCGTTTTTTGGGAACATTCTTTTCTACCATTTGCTGAACGGGTTGTCGACGACTATACGTTTTTTTCTGTTAGCTACATTATATCCTATCTCATAGATGGTCCTTGTTACAAGTTCCATTTTTTCATAATCTATCTTTTCGGGAGTATCGCCGGGTTCATGATAATCAGTATGGAGTCCTGTTGAGAAGAATAAAACAGGTATGTCTTTCTTTACAAAATTATA
>JAKLIJ010000173.1 GCA_022709665.1 Bacteroidota bacterium | reverse complement strand
TATTGCTTCTTACAGCCGCAATCCTTTTTGCAGCTTCCGGAAACCTGAGCTGGATCTGGGGATGGGTGTACATTATCATCTATATCCTTTATATCATCATAAATGGTCTGGTGCTGTCAAAGGAACTTATTGCCGAAAGAGGTAAGCAAAAAAAGAATGTCAAGGGATGGGACAAAACACTGAACGGCATTAATTCTGTTTTTGCACTGTCATCACTGCCGGTGGCAGGACTGGATGAACGATTCTCCTGGACAGGCGGACTCAACACCGGCCTCCACATTCTGGGAATGATCCTGTTTATAGGCGGCTCCTTCCTGTTCACATGGTCGATGGTTTCAAATACTTTTTTTTCCACGATGGTAAGGATCCAGAATGAAAGGGGACATAAGGTTGCTTCAGGCGGACCTTACAAATTTGTACGTCATCCAGGCTATACGGGATTCATCCTGACTTCCTTCGGAGTGCCCCTTATCCTTGGATCACTCTGGGCGCTTATCCCGGCTGCAGCAACAGCAGTCACTTTCGTGGTAAGAACAGCCCTCGAGGACAGAACCCTGCTTGCCGAACTTGACGGCTACAGGGAATTTTCTGAAAAAACACGCTACAGACTGATTCCAGGTATCTGGTAGTAAATGTCATTCCCCCGGAGCTTTATTCGTATCTTTAACAAATAACCTGTTCTTCCGACTATGTTGAAAATTTCTTTAAAACCAGCTATTTCCGCCCTTGCGGCTGTTCTTTCAACACTTCTTGCGGCCCAGACAGGCCAGATCGAAGCCTGGGTTACCCTCTCCGACCGTTCTGCATTGTTCGAAAAACAGGCCGCAACTGTTTCCTTTACTGACAGGAACAGCGGCCGCGGAGGGACTCCGATAGTTGTCGACGACAAACAACGGATGCAGACTATCGACGGTTTCGGATTCGCCCTCACCGGAGGAAGCGCTGAACTTCTTATGAAAATGAATCCTGCTGAACGCTCGAAGATACTCCGTGAAACCTTTGCCACCGACGGAAATAACATTGGGGTAAGCTGCCTGCGACTGACAATAGGCTCATCGGACCTCAACAGCTTCGTTTTTTCATACAACGACCTGAAAGAGGGTGATACAGACTTTGAACTTAAGAAATTCACCCTTGCACAGGATCTCAACGATGTTATCCCGGTGATGAAGGAGATCCTGGCCATCAATCCTGATATTAAGATAATGAGCTCCCCCTGGTCGGCTCCTGCATGGATGAAGACAAACAACAATGTCAGAGGCGGGCAGCTAAAGAAGGACTGCTATGCCGTCTATGCGCTCTATTTCGTGAAATACATTCAGGCTATGAAGGAAAACGGCATCACGATCGATGCAATAACCATCCAGAACGAACCGCTGAATTCACGAAACACACCAAGCATGTACTGGTTCGAGAATGAACAGGCCGATTTCATAAAGAACCATCTCGGCCCGGCATTGAAAAAGGCAGGACTTCTTACTAAAATAATCCTTTTCGACCATAATCTCGACCGGCCCGATTATCCTCTGGCGCTGCTGAGCGATCCTGAAGTAGCCAGTTACGCCGACGGATCAGGCTTCCACCATTATGCAGGCGATTTCGAAGCAATGAGCCTGGTCCATCTGGCACGGCCCGACAAAAACATATATTTCACCGAACAAATGGTGGTAGAAAGACCGGGAAGCCGTTCAATCGATATATCAGGCCAGGTTAACCGGCTTATCATAGGAGCATGCAGGAACTGGAGCAAAAATGTAATACTCTGGAACCTGGCCGCCGATCCTCTCAACGACCCTCATACAGATAACGGCGGATGCTCGATGTGCCAGGGTGCAATAACTATCGACGGTAACACTGTGACAAGAAACATTGCCTGGTACACGGTAGCACATGCTTCGAAATTCATAAGACCGGGATCAATCAGAATTCAATCAACTGCCAGAGGCGACAGGACAGTGGCTCTGCATGAGGACGAACAACGTCCGGGAGCCTTCCGTGCTGCCGTCGTCGAAAATACAAACGTACTTCCAAATGCAGCTTTCCTTACCCCCGACGGGAATATAGTCATGATAGTTGTCAACGACACCTGGCAGGCTGATTCATTCACCATCCAGCATAACGGAAGGTTTGCTTCAGTAAGCCTCCCTCCCGGAGCCGCAGGTACCTTTATATGGAAACCCTGAGGATTTCCCGGCAATCATTGTTGCCCGGTTAACAGAAAATTCTATCTTTACCGCCACTTTTAAGGAGTGATGGGACTGGGGAATTACATAAGGAAATACAGGAATATTGCAGGGATTTTCCTTGCCTTCCTCTTTCTGGGGTATCTCGGATCGATAACCTTCTTTCAACATACCCATATTGTTGACGGAATTACAGTTGTTCACTCGCATCCATATAAATCCCATAACGGAAACGCTCCTATCAGTCATAAACATTCTCAATGTCAGCTTGTACTGATCAATTTCCTTTCCCTGCTTATTGTCACAGGAACTGCGTTGTTCAACGGGATCCCGCTTACACGAAAGCTCGTTCATAAACTGATTTTCTGCGGGGATGAAGTAATCATCCCAAATCTTTGTCTGTCAGGGGTAAACCGCCCCAGGGCGCCTTCAGCCTGGTAACACAATCATCCTAACATTGTTGAATTCAGATTCGACATGCCTTACCTGAAGGCATGCCTTATCATTGTGTAACCTGTAAATATATAAAGATGAAGAAAATACTATTGGTGTTCCTGCTGGCTACAACTTATGTATCCTTTATAACCGCCCAGGGGAAGACCGACGCAAACATAATCGGACACGTTATCTGCAACTGCGAACATTCCCCTTTTGCCACTGTAAGCATAAAAGGCACGACTTTCGGCAATCATACCGATGAAACAGGCCATTACATGCTTACAAACCTTCCGGTGGGCACCCATACTGTCAGAGCTCAGGCATTGGGATTCAAACCTCAGGAAAAAGAAATTACAATAAAGGAAGGCGAGACCGTTGAAGTCAACTTTAATCTTGAAGAAGATATTCTCGGTCTTGACGAAATTGTTGTAACAGCCGATCGCAGCGAAATGAAGAGAACTGAATCTGTCACCATCGTAAATACCTTATCACCGAAACTGTTTTCTTCAGCACAATCAATAGCCCTTATCGAAGGTCTTACTTTTTCTCCCGGACTAAGGATCGAAAATAATTGCCAGAATTGCGGATTCTCACAGGTAAGAATGAATGGAATGGAGGGACCTTATTCCCAGATACTTATAAACAGCCGTCCCATCTTCAGCGGGCTGGCCGGCGTTTATGGCCTGGAACTCATACCCACTAATATGATA
>JAKLIJ010000172.1 GCA_022709665.1 Bacteroidota bacterium | reverse complement strand
TCAACAAAATTCAGTTAACCATAGGCCGTCAGCGGATAAACTGGGGGCAGACCTTTGTCTGGAACCCGAATGATGTTTTCAACGCATATTCTTTTTTCGATTTCGACTATGCAGAAAGGCCGGGGAGTGATGCCGTGAGGCTTCAGTATTTCACCTCCTCTTCATCATCAGCAGAGCTTGCTGTAAAGGTTGACGCCGACAATGATCTTACTGCAGCCGGATTATGGAGATTCAACAAATGGGGTTACGACATTCAGTTCCTTGCCGGTTTTTCTGATGGCAATGATGTCGTTTTAGGGACAGGCTGGTCGGGAGCAATCGGCCAGGTCTCCTTCAGGGGTGAGGCATCGTGGTTCGATCCCCGGGAGGATTTCCCCGGCGATGAAAGCACAATTCTGGTAACAACAGGATTTGACAGGGTTTTCAAGGATAATTCGGTTGCCCAGGTTCAGCTTATGTATTGCAACAATCCGGTGGGGTTGTATGATTTCAACAGATTTTATTCTGGTAATCTATCAGCCAGGGACCTTGCATTTTCAGAGTTTAGCGCCTTCGGGCAGTTCACCTGGGCCGCCTCGCCCCTTCTGAACCTTACCATTTCGGCAATGTGGCTTCCTGATCTTGACGGTTACTTTGCCGGTCCCTCGGCCGATTACTCGCTGGCGGAGAATCTGGATTTCTCGCTTATCTGGCAGCATTTCAACGCTGTAATGGGAGGGGAGAAGTCGAGGATCAACCTGGGCTTTCTAAGGATCAGATACAGTTTCTGAAAAATTAATACTTTTACCGCTTCAAATATCTACCTAACAATGGCACTTGTTCATGAACTTGAAAGAAGCGGTAACTGGCTGTTCAGACGGAGGAGCTGGCTTCCCGTGGTTTTCATTGCCGCCGGAATAGCAGCATTGTATCTTACAAACAGGCAGGCTATCATTTTCAATCTGACTCCCGAGCTTTTGTTCCTTGGAGTCAGTCTGCTTGGCGAGGCTGTCAGGGTCTACACCGTGGGACATGCCGCTAAAAACACTTCCGGGCGTAACACTGCGGCAGGGCAGATAGCAGATGAGTTAAATATGACAGGTATCTATTCGCTTGTAAGGCATCCCTTGTACATCGGCAATTTCCTTATGTGGCTGGGTCCGGTGCTGTTTGTCAGGTCGCTGATCTTTCTGATACTCTTCATCCTTGTTTACTGGCTTTATTATGAAAGGATAATTTTTGCGGAGGAGCAGTTCCTGAGAAAAAAATTCGGCGATGCCTACGACAGTTACTCAGAAAAAGTCAGAGCGGTTTTGCCGCGGTTCAGCGGATTTGTTAAACCATCCCTGCCCTTTTCGCTGAAAAGCGTCCTTAAGCGCGAATACAACAGTTTCGTCAATATCTTCCTGATATTTGCACTGCTCGACCTGTTCAGGAACTACTTCCTTTCGGAAAGGATTTATCTTACCCCTGCGTGGATATACATAGCAGTTCCTGCTCTTATCATATGGGTAGTGATCAGGCTGGTTCACAAGCGAACCAGCCTTCTGAAGGAAGATGACAGGTGAAGTTCGTCAGTCCCTGCTGCCTCCCATGAAGATCATGATGTAATACAGGAGTGTCGCGAGCGATCCCAGTGCGGCAACCACATAGGTGTATGCAGCCCATTTCAGGGCATCCTGGGCCATCCCGTGATTCATCGATGAGCTAATTCCCGAAGAGGACAGCCATACGAGTGCACGTTTGCTGGCGTTAATCTCCACCGGAAGAGTCACAAAGCTGAATAGAGTGGTGAATGCAAAAAGGACTATTCCTGCAAGCAAAAGAGCCGGGAAGGTATTTACAAGGAGTATCCCTGCAAGAAGTACCCACTGCACCCATTTTGATGCAAAGCTGACAGGGGGCACCAGTTTTGACCTGAATCCGAGCCAGGCGTAGGCTGTGGCATGCTGAACAGCGTGACCGGTCTCGTGGGCAGCCACTGCAGCGGCGGCAATGCTACGGCTGTTGTATACATCCTGACTGAGGTTGATTGTCTTCTTTTCGGGATTGTAATGGTCGGTGAGGCTTCCCTGGACAGATACAACCTGTACGTCATATACGCCGTTGTCCCTCAGCATTTTTTCAGCAACGTCACGGCCTGTCAGGCCTCCGTCGGTAGGTATCTTCGAATACTTTTTGAATTTCGATTTCAGTGTAGCGCTTACGATCCAGCTGAGGATCATGAATACGATGAAGATAAGCCAGATATTCAAATTTGCATGTGTTGGTTCCATGGTTCTTAATTTTTCTTTGTTTCAGTAATGATCAAAACTCATTCCAAAAGCGTTTTGGGCAGGGGAAGGAAGTCATTTTGTCAGGTCGGGAGGTCATGCCGGTCATGCAGGTCTTGCAGGTCTTGCAGGTCGCTATAACAGATGCCGCGTACCGCACGCCGTGTACCGCACGCCGTGTACCGCACGCCGCGTACCGCACGCCGCACGCCGCGCACCGCGTACCGTATCATATTGCAAATTTTCCTAACTTAGCCCGTCGTACAACTATGACCAAAATTGTTTGTTAAAACTTGTGCCTCGTGAAAAAAGGGCTTCTCATCATGCTTTGTGTTCTGACCTCCGGGTTAGTGTATCCGCAGGACAGGGATACCGCAGGTGGATTCAGGGCTGGTGTCAACGGATTCGGTGGCTGGAACCTGCCGGTCAGAATGACCGACAGATACATCCCTGAGGAAACAAGTCCCTGGCATGGAAACCAGACATGGTCGGGAGGAATAAGTTTTTCATGGATGGTCGCCGGAAACTACAGGATGGAAGTTGCACCTCGTTACTCATGGCATAAAACGGGTTTCGAATTGTCGCCCCCTATCTATGATGAAAAGATGATCTATACCGAGACCTTCGAACTTCTGTCAGTTCCCCTTTCACTGAAAAGATACCTTGATGACTTTCTCTTTATAAGCGCCGGGACAATAGTGGATTTTACTTTCGGAGGAAAACCTGAATGGATTGATCCGCAATCTGGATTGGGCATATCGCTCGGAGCGGGGAGGGAATTCCGTGTTAAAAATTTCGTAATTGACGTTTCGCCTTTTGCGGAACTTCATTCGGTAGTCCCGTTCGAAAGCGAAGACAACCAGCAGAGACTTTTCCTGGGTGCGTTGAGGATAGGTATAAGCTATAACTGGAAAAGAGGCACGGAAGCAGAAAATGTTAATGATGAGCTAAACAAAACTATTATCCGGGAGGGTGCGGAATGAATCTGAAAATAAGGATATTGTTGATTGTTGTTGTTCCGCTGCTATTAACCGGGTGTGAAAAATACAGTACCGTAGAAATAGCAGACGAAAATTTCCTCCAGGC
>JAKLIJ010000171.1 GCA_022709665.1 Bacteroidota bacterium | reverse complement strand
GTCTTTCGAGGGCCGATCAGCCTTATCTTTTCTTCTTCCACAAGGAACATGGTTCTCTCGCGCAGACCGGCTACCCACAGGTCGGGATTTACCTCGATGAACTCTTCTATCCGCTGTTCCCTGGTCTCTCCGGCATGGCCCTCAGGGTTGGCATCGAGGTAATGCGGATTGATCTGGAAGGGGATGAGGTTGAAAGCCCCGAAAGACGATGGCCTTATTACGGGCATGTCGTTGGTTGTCCGGATGGTAGGGCAGGCCACATTCGATCCCGCGCTCCATCCGATGTAGGGAGTTCCCGAAAGGACCTTTTCCCTTACCGGCCCGACAAGCTTATTGTCGCGGATCAGTTTAAGCAGCATCCAGGTATTTCCGCCGCCGACCACTATGGCCTGGGCTTTCCTTACCGCTTCGGCCGGATCGGAGAAATGGTGGATGGAGATCACGTCGTGTCCGACCTCCCTGAACCGTTCCCTGACCTTAAGTTCATAGTCGTCATATGAGAATGTAACTGCTGCATAGGGAATGAACAGGGCTTTGATATGCTTTTTTCCGAGGAATTCCCCGATCATCTGTTTGGAATAACCCAGGTATTGTTCGCCGGGATTTGTGGAGTTGCTTATAAGAAGGAGTTTCATGGTGAAGAGGGTTGCTGGTTGCTGTTTTGTCGGGGTGCGGTACGCGGCGTGCGGCGTGCGGTACTCTATTCAGATGCAAATTTAATATTTTTCGTCAAGTAACTTCCGGCTGAGATTATCGGGGTTGACCGGTATCTCCAGTATGGAGAATTCATAATCGTTAATGTTAAAAACCAGGACTTTTCCAGAAAGAACCTTTCCATATCCGGTAATTATCTTTATCACCTCGTTAGCCATTATTGTTCCGGTTATTCCCGGAAGCACTCCCAGAAGGCCTGTTTCGGCCGGAGACGGATCACCGGATTTCGTTACCCCGGGCCGGGGGCGCCAGCACCTGTAAGTTGGTCCGCCCTCGAAGTTGAATACCGAAACCTGTCCTTCGAATTTATAAATTGCTCCGTGGACCAGTGGTTTTCCAAGGATGACGCAGGTATCGCTCAGCAGGTATCTGGCAGCATAATTATCTGTGGCATCCACCACAATGTCGAAATCGGCCAGGATCCGCAGGGAATTTGTCCGGTCAATTTTCAGATTGATCCTTTCGGTTTCGATCAGGTCATTCAGCAATTCAATCCTGCCGGCAGCTATTATCGACTTCAGTTTCCCGATGTCGCCCGAGCCATAGAGTATTTGCCTCTGAAGATTCGATTCGCTGACGGTGTCGAATTCGGCTATTGCAAGTCTGCCTGTTCCGGCGGCGGCCAGGTATTGAAACACCGGGCATCCCAGGCCGCCGGCTCCAACGACAATTACTTTCGATTTCTTTAATTTTTCCTGACCTGTGATCCCTATTTCAGGGAGCATGATCTGCCGGCCGTAACGCCTTATCTCACGCTGCGATAGAATGCTTTCTTTCATCCTTGTGTGACGGTTGCACACAAAGATAGCTCAAATTAAAAGCGCAGCAAGTCAGTCGTTGAAAGTAAATGCAAGCCCTATTTCGAAAGGTTCGAGGTTGAATCTTTCAGGTCCCAGGCCGTCCTGGAACCATGGTGTGGTATAATATGTCCCGTAGATCATGAAGTTTTCATACCCAATCCTGGCTGTAATGCCTCCCCTTAGCAGGTTAAGGTTGTATTCGCCTCCTGTTCTCACCTTTTCACCGTCATGGAAAACAAGTTTTGTCCACGCATTGAGTTTTATTCCTCCGATAACACCCGCTGCGATATTGAGCCTGCTGTATCCTGCAGGGATCTGGAACTCGAGGAGCAGGGGAGCATTCAGGTACAGGGTATTGAATTTTGATTTCTTTACATTTTCAATATTTCCCGGGATAGCTTCGGTAAGGAAGTCGTCGGGACCGACCATGATGGAACCCTGGCCGTCGAACCGGTAGATATTCCAGCTTACTCCAAGTCCGGTAACAAGTCCGGAAAACCTGCCAAAACCAATGTTTACCTGCGAAAAGTTAAGGTTAAAGCAATTGGAGTTACCGGTTTGGAGAGTCATGTAATCAATTTCCTCAGGAAGTGTCATTGATTCTGCATAAAGCCAGTTGTTAAATCCAGCCTCCATTCCCGACCAGTGTCCCCTGAAATGCCTGCCACCCCTGTAGCTCTCAGGTTCGTCACGGTCCTGCCGGTCGCTGAAATCGTATCGTCTTTCCTCTGTTCTTTCAGTGTTTCTGACACTATTTCTCCCTTCTTCCTTTTCTGCTGCAGCATTTTCAAGTTCGCTCAGCTCGTCGTACTTTTCAACATTCACCTTTTTTCCTTCCTCTGAATCGCGGATATTAAGTCCGTGGTCGCCTACCTTGATAATAACGAGTGAATCGTTCCCATCGATCCTGAAGATCTCTTCACCGATAATTACTGTGAGCGTGTTTATTGAGTCGGCAACAGCACGTTTCTTGCTGATCACAGTCACTTCCCGGGACTGGAGGGTGAATGACTGGCAGATGAAAGAAGCGGCAATGATAGTCAGCAGGAGTTTCGTTTTCATGGCTTGATCGTATTTATACTTTTCAATGCTGTGACGGTCGGATACGCCGTTTAGTTACAAATTGTCTGTGGTTTTTCTTACAGGTGCATTCACTTTCACCAATCTTGAAGCGAAGTAATATGATCTTGTTTCCCCGTTAATATCGGTATTTCTGTCGAGGGCGAGTTCCCAGCCGAAGAGCTTGTTCAGTCCGAGAATACCGGCCCTGGCAATATCAAAAGTTTCAACAGGTTTCGTACCGGAGTTTTTGTCTTTCATGATCCTTTCATGGAAGAGTTTTGCCATGAAAAGTTCCACATTGCTCCGGTATTCTATAAGAGGAGGTATATAATCTGGTTTGTATGCAATCAGGGAACCGGAAACAGCCATTTCCGTGTCAATAATATCTTCCGGGAGACCGACAAAAATCTTTTCCGGACTCTGAAGCCGTGTAAAATCCGTTTCAGCCGTGAGAAAGACTGCAGGGTTATTTTCGGTCGATACAGTTTCTTCAGTTACAGGCGCAGATTGTTTATCGGGCACAACCGGAATTACATCCGGAGCTGACGCTAATACCTGTTCCGCGCGGATGTAAGGTTCTTGTTCTGACTGGCTGTAAAGGAAAGGAAGGGGCGACTCTATGGTAAGCGTATCTGTTGAAGCGGGTGCTGATGCCTGTGAATCGGGTATTTCAGGACCCTGCGGGAATTTAAGCATAAGCGAAACAACGGCGGCGATTGTGGCAGCAGCGCTGAGCGTGACAAGGGAAATCCGCAGTATTTT
>JAKLIJ010000170.1 GCA_022709665.1 Bacteroidota bacterium | reverse complement strand
AAGTACAGTGTTGTTGTCCTTTTCAACCAGGTCCCATTTGTTTACAAGGAGGATCATTCCCTTGTTATTCTTTAATATCAGGGAGATGATGTTCATATCCTGCGATTCCAGTCCCCTGGTTGCGTCGATCATTATCAGGCAGATATCCGAACTCTCGATTGATCTGATGGCGCGCATCACGGAGTAGAATTCAATATTTTCGCTGACCTTCGATTTTTTTCTGAGTCCGGCAGTGTCAACAAGGAAGAAGTCGTGATTGAATTTGTTGTATCTGGTGTAGATTGAGTCGCGTGTTGTTCCGGCAAGCGGTGTGACAATATTCCTTTCTTCTCCCATCAGGGAGTTTACAAGAGATGATTTTCCCACATTGGGCCGGCCCACGACGGCAACTTTCGGGATGTCGGGAAGGATTTCTTCAGGTCTGTCGGGAAGGAGTTTAACCAGGTGGTCAAGAAGATCACCGGTACCGCTTCCGCTCATCGAACTGACCGCGTAGTAATCGCCAAGCCCGAGACTATAAAACTCTGTGGCGTCGAGAAGACGTTCATTATTGTCTGCCTTGTTTACCACAAGTATAACCTTTGCTGCTTTTTTCCTCAGAAGATCAGCAACACCGGTATCGAGATCATGGATCCCCGTTATTGCATCGACCATGAACAGAATTACATCCGCTTCCTCGATGGCAAGCATAACCTGCTTATTTATCTCCTCTTCGAAGATGTCATCAGAGTTTTTAACATACCCGCCTGTGTCAATCACTGAAAAAGTCACACCGTTCCAGGTACAGGTTCCGTAGTTCCTGTCGCGGGTAACGCCGCTGACTTCGTCGACGATCGCTTCCCTCGATTCTGTAAGCCTGTTGAAAAGGGTCGACTTGCCTACATTGGGTCTCCCTACTATTGCTGCAATTTTGCTCATCGTTCAAATTATGAGGATCAGGAAATGGTTTATCTCAAAACATTGTCTCCGATCCCGTATTAATCCCAAATAACCGATACCGGTTTTCCTACCTGTATCCGAATCTTTTAAGCACGAGCGGCTTTTCGCGCCAGTCCTTTGTAACTTTTACATATAACTCAAGGAAGATTTTCTTTCCGAAAAAGTCTTCCATGTCAATTCTTGCTTCCCTGCCGGTTTTCTTGAGCTTTTCCCCTTTATGTCCTATTATGATCCCCTTCTGACTGTCGCGTGTAACATGGATAAGAGCCCTTATCCTTACAAGGTTGCCTTCTTCCTGGAAACTCTCAATCTCAACTTCGGAACAGTAGGGAATTTCTTTCTGGTAATTCAGAAGTATTTTCTCCCTGATTATCTCGGAAGCGAAAAATCTTTCATACTTGTCGGTAAGCTGGTCTTTAGGGAAAAATGGTTCCCCCGCCGGCAGCAGGCTTGTGACGGCATTCAGCAGCGTGTCGAGATTGAAGTTTTTCAAGCCTGAAACAGGTATAACAGGCGATGAGGGGAATATTTCCCTCCATTTTGAAGTAACAAGTTCGAGTTCAGTCTGATTGCTGAGATCGATCTTATTTACGGCAACAACAACCGGGATATCTGTTCCTCTTATCTTTTGCAAATAGCCTGTATCGTCCGGAGCTTGTTCCTTTACATCAGTGACATAAAGTATGATATCAGCATCTGTAAGGGCGGCGTCGACGAAGTTCATCATCGATTCCTGAAGCTTGTATTTTGGCTTCAGTATGCCTGGTGTGTCAGAATAGACTATCTGGAAATCGTCGCCGTTCACAATGCCCATAATCCTGTGCCTGGTGGTCTGGGCTTTGGAAGTTATGATGGACAGTTTTTCCCCGACCATGGCATTCATGATCGTCGATTTGCCGACATTGGGATTTCCCAGGATATTGACGAAGCCCGATTTGTGACTCATGTTTTCCGGATTAGAATATTCCCCTTTTTAGCATGCTTATTTCCTTGTCGGTCAGGAATCTCCATTTTCCCCTGGGAAGGTTCTTTTTTGTAAGTCCTGCAAAATACACCCTGTCGAGTTTAAGTACACGGTATCCCAGTTTTTCGAAGATCCTTCTTACTATTCTGTTCTGGCCTGAATGGATTTCAATGCCTACCTGGGTTTTGTCTTCAGCATCGGCATAGGATATTGCGTCGGCGGCAACAATCTCACCTTCGATCTCCACTCCTCCGGCAATCTGTTCGAGGTCGTTCCATATAACATTTTTATCAAGGAAGACATGATATATCTTTTTTCTTTTATATCTGGGATGAGTAAGTCTTCCTGTAAGGTCGCCGTCGTTTGTAAGCAATAAAACCCCCGTTGTTGCCTTATCGAGACGCCCGACAGGGTACACTCTTTCCGGACAGGCATCCTTTATGAGGTCGAGCACCGTCTTGTCGGCATGCGGATCTTCGACCGTGGTAACATAACCTTTGGGTTTGTTAAGAAGTATATAAACTTTTTTTTCGGAGTTCAGCTTCTTTTTGCCATATCTTATGTCATCATCAGGCATTACTTTGGTACCGAGATCGGTTACAACCTTTCCGTTGACCGTAATGAGTCCGCGGGCAATCAGTTCATCCGCTTCCCGGCGGGAACAGATGCCGCTGTGGGCGATGAACCTGTTCAGGCGCATCTCACGTTTGTTGTCAGCAGCTTGCCGCGATCCTGGTTTTTCCCTCTTCGGGCGGGAGCTCCGGAGATTTCTCCTTTCTTCCATATGGTTTTTATTCAGGCTGCAAAGGTACAATTATTTGACAATATTACGATTTAGGGTTATTTTTGCAGTTTTCTCAACTAAAAACGAAAGCTTATGCCATTGATTAAATCAATTTCGGGGATCAGGGGTACTATTGGGGGGAGGCCGGGTGAGAGTCTCACTCCTGTCGACATAGTGAAATTTTCCTCAGCCTATGGGACCTGGCTTGGTCGCCGGCACAGGGGGAAGAGGCTGATGGTAGTTATCGGCCGTGATGCCAGGAGGTCGGGGAGTATGGTAAGCTCACTGGTGTCGAACACATTGAGGAGCTTAGGGATAGATGTGACTGATATAGGTCTGGCTTCCACTCCGACTGTTGAAATGGCTGTTACCGGGACAGGAGCCAACGGCGGGATAATAATAACCGCAAGTCATAACCCCGCTGAATGGAACGCATTGAAGCTTCTTAATGAGAAGGGAGAATTCCTGTCAGCCTCCGACGGGAACGAACTGCTTATAATTGCTGAATCGGAAGATTTCTCTTATGTTCCGCTTGATGATACAGGATCCTATGTTCATGACGACTCATGGAGCAGGATACATATAGAGCAGGTTCTGGCTCTTAATCTTGTTGACCGTAAGGCTGTTGCGAACGCCGGTTTCACGGTGGCTGTCGATTGTGTAAATT
>JAKLIJ010000017.1 GCA_022709665.1 Bacteroidota bacterium | reverse complement strand
TTGCAGGAGATAAAACAGCTATCAAGATCCTTGAAATATCCGGAGAATACCTGGGTAAGGGTCTTTCAGTTCTTATCGACATCCTGAATCCTGAAAAGATAGTAATCGGAAGCATTTTCGCCCGCTGCAGGCAGTTCATTGAGCCGGCCTGCCTGGAAATGGTAAGGCAGGAAGCCCTTGCTCCTTCTGCTGCCGTGTGCACCATAGTCCCTGCCGAACTTGGTGAATCCGTGGGCGACTATGCCAGCCTTAGCGTAGCGATGGTCGATTAACAGGATTTAAAGCATCAACGACTTTATCAATGTTTAGTCACGGAGTTTGTTAACTTTGTACAGGTTATCAAACTGTATCAAAATGACCAGAAAGATTATAGCGGCTTCGACGCTTTTACTGATACCGTTGTTTATTATGGCTCAGGACAGGGTTACAGGAAGGGATTTTGCAACAAGATCTGAAGTAATTGCGCAGAATGGCATGGCAGCTACAAGCCAGCCTCTGGCAACCCAGGCAGCAATTGATATCCTTCAAAAAGGAGGAAATGCAATCGATGCAGCCATTGCAGCAAATGCCGTTCTTGGTGTTGTTGAACCCACCGGCTGCGGTATTGGCGGAGATTTGTTCGCAATCATCTGGAGCGCTGAAAAACAAAAGCTCTATGGACTCAATGCAAGCGGCCGGTCACCACGATCGCTCAAACTTGAGTATTTCAAAAAACACGGCTACCAGTTCATACCATCTACCGGCCCCCTTCCGGTAAGCGTGCCCGGTTGCGTCGACGGATGGTATGAAATGCACGAATTATTCGGGCGGATACAGATGCGCGACATCCTCCAGCCGGCCATCAATTATGCCAGAAACGGATTCCCGGTTTCTGAAGTTATTGCTTATTATCTCGAAAGTAACGTCAGGGCGCTCAGTGAATTTCCCAACATAAAGGAAACCTACATGCCCAATGGCAAGGTACCTTCAAAAGGCGAGATATTCAAAAACCCGAACCTTGCCAACACCCTTGAGAAAATCGCAAAAGGAGGCAGAAACGAATTTTACAGGGGAAGCATTGCAAAAACCATCGATGCCTTCATGAAATCGCATGGAGGATTCCTAACTTACGATGACCTGTCAAGGCACAACTCAGAATGGATAGAACCTGTCAGCTCCTCATACAGGGGCTATGACATCTGGGAACTCCCTCCCAATGGTCAGGGAATTGCAACACTTCAGATGCTAAACATACTGGAGGGATTCGACATAGCAAGAATGGGCTTCGGATCAGCCCAGTATATCCATACCTTCACTGAAGCAAAAAAACTGGCATTCGAAGACAGGGCAAAATTCTACGCAGATCCCAGGTTCAGCAAGGTTCCGGTAAGCCAGCTTATTTCAAAAAAATATGCTGGTGAAAGAAGAAAACTTATCAACCCTTCGAAGGCTGCCAGAATATTCAGCCCCGGTAAAATAGAAGCAGGCAATACGATTTACCTCACTGTTGCCGACAGATTCGGCAATATGGTTTCTCTCATCCAGAGCAACTACAGGGGAATGGGATCCGGGATGTGTCCCACCGGACTGGGATTTGTTCTTCAGGACAGGGGCGAAATGTTCAGTCTCGATCCGGGACATGCAAACGCCTATGCTCCGGGGAAAAGACCTTTTCATACAATCATACCCGGTTTCATAACAAAAGGAGGCAAGCCATGGATAAGTTTCGGAGTCATGGGTGGAGATATGCAGCCTCAGGGACATGTCCAGATAATAGTGAACCTCGTTGATTTCAAAATGAATCTTCAGGAAGCAGGAGATGCTCCCAGGATCTACCATTCAGGATCATCCGAACCTACAGGCCAGGTTATGACTGACGGAGGAATCCTCTATCTTGAAAGCGGTATCCGCTGGGAGGAAATAAGGCATCTGCTTTCCATGGGACACAATGTCCAATGGAACCTTGGTTCCTACGGAGGATATCAGGCCATAATGTGGGATGATAAAAACAAGGTATGGTATGGAGCCTCGGAATCCAGAAAGGACGGACAGGCATCAGGATACTGACAACAGATCGAGAATCCCGTTTATGAAAGTGAGCGGATGGGCAGGATTCCCCGGAACATAAAGGTCAATATGATGTTCCCCTATAAATCTCCTGTCAAGTGCCGGTGAACCGGAATACATTCCCCCGCTGATCGCATCAGTCCCGACAAGGATAATCACTTTCGGATCGGGAACAGCCTCATAAGTCAGCTTAAGCGCTTCAGCCATGTTTGCTGACACTGGACCTGTTATTACAATTCCGTCTGCATGCCGGGGAGATGCCGTAAATTCAATACCATAGCGCCCGAGATCAAAGTTCACGTTGCCGGCTGCATTAAGCTCCATTTCACATGAATTATCTCCTCCTGCCGATACCTGCCTCAGTTTGAGCGACCGCCTGAAAATCTTCCGGATTTCCTTCCTTATCACATCTTCATTCAAACGTACCGCATTATCGATGCCGGGCCGGATGACGAGATCCTCCCTCCTTGTGGCCGCGATCCTGTAATCGTTGGTGAATTTTATTTTTTCCTTCAGACAGAACTCACATTCCCTGCAAAAGACACATTTTCCCAGGTCGATCGACCCGTATTTGTTATCAATGGCACCTGAGGGACACAGGGTACTAATGGTCTCAATCTCTTTACCGGTGATATCGGGCGAGATAACAGGTCTTCCCCTGAACAGCTCAGAAACAGGCTGGCGCCTGAGATCCTTAACATACTGGATGCCGTGCTGCCTTAATATCTTGATTTCCTTGTACATCTTTAAAGTATAAGACTTTTACAGGTCATTCCCGCAATAACTCAGATTGAAACTCTTGTTGCATACAGGAAAATCTGATATCTCCTGCTCCCTGACTGCCAGCGCCAATGCCATCCAGTTATGGAATGACGGATCTTTTATCTTGTAATGAATCAGGTTCCCGTCTCTGTCTGTAACAGCAGAATGACATATTTCACCCCTCCATCCTTCGACCAGCGACAGAGCGAAACTGCCAGGCATAAGGCTCAGATTGTAATCCGGACCTGAAACACGATCCCTGATACCTCTCCTATCGTTGACAAGACCTGTGATGAAAGCAATTGAATCACTCACTTCCCTTGCCCGCAACAGACCTCGTGCGAGCACATCTCCGGTTTCGATCAATTCAGGCTCAAAAGACCTTTCCCGGTAAGTCTGAAAAGGATGAGACCATCTTACATCGCGCCTGATGCCACAAGTCCTGGCTGCCATTCCAACTGCTCCAATGCTCAGCGCTTGGCGGCGGGTTACCGTGCCAATATCCTCGAACCTGGCCACGACACTCGGAAGTGTATAAATCCTGTCCGATATTGCCGCGAACCTCTTTCCAACATCTTCAAGCACACGGAGTATCTTAACTGCAACTTTCTCGTCCAGCGTGTAATTGGTACCGCCCGGGCGAACAAGCCCCTTTCCGAACCTGTTGCCGCACCAGAACTGGGTGGTGTTAATTATTTCAGTACGAAGAGCTTCACACACTACCTGGCCAAGCTGGTATGCAACATCCCCGCAAAGAGCTGCAGTGTCGCCGATATGAACGGCAATCCTTTCCAGTTCGAGACCAATGCAACGCTCAATCTGAATGGCAGCTTCAGATTGGATCCCTGCCAGTGATTCAATCAACTGAGCATGCGCCAGCGCATAGCCAACCGAAGTGTCTCCCACAATGTTGTCACAAATAACACTCCGCTTCATGCCATTCAGGCCTGCTGAAAGGATCCTCTCAACGCCTCTGTGCTGGTAGCCAAGCTGTATCTCAAGATGAAGTACCTTTTCTCCGTTGCAGATAAACCTGAAATGGCCGGGTTCTATAACTCCGGCATGAACCGGCCCAACTCCCACTTCGTGCAATTCTTCCCCTTCAATAACATAAAACGGATAATTATCCATAGCCGAATCCCTGTCGGCACGGTCATGAGGATACCTTACTGGTTTGAGCCACGGATGCCCGTCAAAAAAAAGTCCAAAATTCTCATGTATCTCACGCTCATATACCTGAAGCTGCGGGATCTCCATTGATATTGATGGAACAGGATTACTACCAACGGGAAGCATTGTGGAATAAATCCTGAAATTATGATTGTTATCATCAGCAAGGCAGCATATAAGCTGCAGGTCATCATTTACTTCAACGCCATAATATGCCACACAATGAACCGGCTCATCTTTCATCATCTGAACAGTCTGGGAATAGAAGCTGTTGTAATCCATCAAAGGGATGCTACCCAGGCTGATGGTGAAGGGATTGGCTGATATTTCCTTGCATTGTATGCTCATTGCGCTATCATTTTGGCAGCAGACTGATCCCATGATAAATCATTTCCGACAGGAAGGTGGGCTGGATAAAACAAATCAGAACAACCATCCCAAGAAGAATGAACTGGCTTATGGTTTCAATACTGTTTACCTTTTCCGGTTCAAAAATTTCAGTACCCTTTCGCGGATCTGAAAACAGTATATGCATGATACGGGTGCTCATTGCATATACAACAAAACAAAGCAGTACAACAGCCGTAATCATAATTGTCCATTGGTTGTTAACGGCCATTCCTTTGAAGATCAGAAATTCTGTTATGAACAATCCCGACGGAGGAAGTGCAAGAATGCAGATCATTCCAAGTAACAGGACCATTGCTCCAGAAGGGTACAATTTCATGTACCTTCCGCAGTTATCAAGTTTGTAGGTGTGAAGAACCCTTGAAAGCTGTCCCATCTGGAAAAACAGACTCGATTTTGCAAGTGAATGCAGGACCAGTAACAGAATCCCGGCATAGTAACCAATTCCGCCCACCCCGATGGCAATAGCCACCAGTCCCATATTTTCGAGACTTGAGTATGCCAGCATTCGTTTCAGATGCTTCGCCTTCAGCATATATCCGGCGGATACAAGAATTGAAAGAAGTCCTGCTATGATCAGGACACTGTTCATGAAGGGCAGTATAGATGATGATGAGAAAAGTGTATATACCCTGAATATTGCCAGGAAACCTACATTCATCAGAGTGGTCGATATCAGTGCGCTTATTGGCGGAGGGGCAACCGAGTGGGCGTCAATGGTGACAGTGTGCATTGGAAAAAGCCCCATTTTTGTACTGAAACCCGTCAGAACAAACAGGAATGCAATCCTGAGATACATGGGATTTGCCTGGTTTATTATTGTGGCCAGTGACTCAAATGAAAGGCTGGCCGCGTCTTCCCTGCCGTAGATAAATCCAAGAAAAAGAATCCCGAGATAGGCAACAGCTATTCCTGCAGAACATATAAACACGTATTTCCAGGTTGCTTCCAAAGCAGCAGGAGTGCGGTCGTGATATATCAGCAAGGCCACAGCCAGAGTTGTTGCTTCAACAAAGACCCATAAAACAGTCATCCCGTTCGCAAGGTAAGCTCCAGTCATGAAAGTCATAAGTGCAACAAGCGAAGCATGATAAATATTGAACCTTCTGACATCATCGCCTGCCGCATAGATAAAACCATGATAAACAACCGGGATGGACAGAACAGAAAGGACGGAAAGAAGCAGGACGCCCGTTCCGGTAAAGGTAAAAAATTCAAGCTCGGTGGAATCAAGTCTCATCCATGCATAGAAACTCAGGCATATATGTATCAATGCATATAGGGAAGCAAGTACCCTTGTCAGGGATTTGCTCCGGGACAGCATTATCACCACACAGATAAGCACAGATATTGAAAAAAACAAAAGCAGCATCTCAGTCTTTAAGAAGGGTTAGTTCGTTCGTATGGGGTTTGAGTCTCAATCCGAAGAAGCCCAGGATAAGAACCCCTACAAATATATCGAGTAGTATTCCTATGTTTATCAGCATCGGCATCTCGTTTCCAACGGCAATCGAGAAAAGGAAAACAGCATTCTCAAGAATAAGGAAACCCGTCAGGTGCGAAATAATAAGCCTGTGGGTGACAATTAAGAGTAGTCCTGTAAAAAGACAGAACAGGGCAATAGTCATGTAAATCACGTTCACGTATGGATTTCTGAGCGACCAGGAAAGGATCAGACTTGCAAGCAGGGCTGCTACAGAAAGGATAACCAGATAAAAGCCCGGCATAGCCTGCCTGTGAACCTTGGTAACACCGGAAACGGCTGTTATACGCCTGAGAAGATAAGGTATCACTATTGCTTTAATAATGATAGTCTCTGCAATTATGAAGATAAGATTTACAGTGTTTATCTCGGTAAGCTCCAGAACAGCCACACCGCAAAGAAGAAGACCCTGGATACCAATAAGACGTATATAGGTGACCAGCCGCTCTGCCGAGGCAAAATAGACCAGGGTAATTGCAAACATCACTATAAGGTAAATCACCATTTATACTAAAGGTTAAGGTTGAGATTCAGTATCAGAATCACAGTAAAGGCAAGAATAGCAATGGCAGAGACCGTCAGTATAAACTTTGGATTTTTGTTCATTTTGTTCCTTGCCCTGAATGATTCGAGAAGACCGACAATAATTGCAAACAAAGACTGGACAGTAAGAAAGAGAATTATCTGCAGGTAGATATTCCATTCTGCAGGTACGATGACATTATACATGAGCGATCCGTAAACAGCAAACTTCAGCCATGTTGCTATATGTATAAGCGCTTTGTCGAATCCACTGTAGTCCAGTATCATCACTTCATGGATCATGGTCAGTTCAAGATGTGTTTTTGGATCATCCACCGGAAGCCGGCTGTTCTCTATCAGAGCGGTCTGAATAAATAAATAGAAACCTATTATACTGAATATAAGCACATAGTGATCACCTGTGATAAAAAAATGGCTGAATATATCTGTAAAGGAAACCAGTCCGGTGAACATGGAAAAGGTAGCCATCAGGATTAAGAAAGCCGGTTCAATCAGCATGGAGAAAAACGCTTCCCGGCTTGCTCCCATTCCTTCAAAACTACTGCCTGTGTCAAGTGCTCCGATTATCAGGAAAAAGCGCCCGATTGCCAGCAAGTATGCAAAAAACACAAAATCGCCCCGGAAATGAATCAGAGCAGGTTGGTGTCCGAAAGGCACCAACAATATGGCACATATTACTGAGGCAAGAGAAATCACGGGTGCGATCTGGAAAATAACCCCCGTCGTCGTACTGAAAACACTACCCTTCCTGAACAGGACAACAGCATCCCTTAAGGGTTGAAGAACGCCCGGACCTTTCCGACCCGAAGTTATGCTCTTTGTCCGGAGGATTAAACCAGGAAAGAATATTGCCGAAATAAACACCAAGACCAGTCCTGCCATCTCAGATAAACTTGAACCAGGTTAACAAAAGTACAAATAGCATAAAAATGAATGCATAAAGTATGTAATGCTGAACTTTTCCGGTCTGCATCACGGCAATCTTCTTGAGAATCTCCGCAAAGAATCCGGCCGGCTTTTCAACAATGATTTTCTGAAAAACATCGTCGCTGCCTGAGCCGAAACTTCTGTCAGCGGGAAACAATTCATCCTCCTTTATTTCAGGCATCATCTTTTTTGTGCCTATAAACGGCTTGGCAACATGGTTATAATTATAAGCAAAAGATGTAGATGTATATTGCTGTCTCGGACCCGGGGCAGTGTAGCCGCAGCCCCATGTCGGACCTGCGCTCACCATTACCGACCTGAGATGCAGGCGTCTGTAAAGGATCAGGGCAATGACCAGAAGTATGAACACTCCTGCAATTAAACTTATCGATAAAAGCGATGGAAGGCTGGTTTTCGCTATGCCGGCAATGTCAGCAATGCCATACCCGGTTCCAATGATCTTAAACACCGGAGCGACAAACAATGGCGAGGCCACTCCAATAAGAATTATAAGGGAGACTGATACAAACTGCGGGATTATCATTCCTTTTTCAACTTCATGAGCTGAAACCGAATGCTGAGACCGCGGTTCACCGAGAAAAGAAATTCCAAATGCTTTCGTGAAACAGAAGACGGCAAGGCCACCTGTGAGGGACAATCCGATTATCGACAGGAGAACCAGTATCGACTGATGTAATCCGGCAGCAGGCAGGACCTGAAACATGCCCAGATAGATGAGAAACTCTGAAATAAAACCATTAAACGGAGGGAGACCGCAGATGGCAAGCGATCCCGTAAGAAACAGAACCGATGTCATGGGCATCTTCTTCATCAGCCCTCCCAGTTTCTCAATTGACCTGGTGTGTGTTGCAGTGTAAACCGATCCGGCACTGAAAAAAAGCAACGATTTAAACAGGGAATGATTCAGTACATGAAGCAATCCACCGCTGAATCCCAACAGGCTGAGAGCATTGTTTCCGGTAGCCAGGCCGATAACTCCCAAACCGATTCCGGTGCCTATTATTCCTATATTCTCTATAGTGGAGTATGCGAGCAGCTTCTTTATGTCATTCTGAACGATAGCCATCATCACACCAAACAGACAGGAAACAAGAGATACTATCAGTATCAGAATCCCTATCTGAAGAAGATCCTGCCTCACATAAAGCAATACCCTCATGATCCCGTAGATGCCCATCTTTATCATCACTCCCGACATCACCGCTGAAACATGCGATGGCGCTGCGGGATGAGCCTGGGGAAGCCATGAATGGAGCGGAATGAATCCGGCTTTTATACCGAATCCAAGGAAGAAGAGTATGAAAAGAAAAATATTCGGATTATCCCTGAAATAAATCCCCAGTGCATCAAAGCTCATATTACCGGTCTTATTGCCGAGAATAAAAAAGGCGAACATCAGGAAGAACATTCCGACATGCATCTGGATCAGGTAACTGATGCCTGTTTTCATAATAGCTGTATCCTCTGCATCGAAGATAACCAGCATGAACGACGACAGGGCCATTATCTCCCACACAACAAGAAAGGACAGACCATCGCGGGTGATCAGTACCAGGATCATCGAGAAATACAGCCACAGATAAGAGAAATAATGAATGGAAAAACGCAGTGAGTTTTTATTAAGATAATAAGGTTTCAGATATCCCTTTGCATAAATCAGTCCGATAAGGATGGTGATATTCACCACCAGTATGAAGAAAGCCGATAGACTGTCAACGACAAGAGTTACAGATTTTCCAAGAAAGGGGATCACGCCTTCCATCCTGAGTTCCGGACTCCCTCCGGCAAGAACTTCGATGCTCCATGCAGAAGTTATCGCCACGCCGGCGGCAAGGACAAAAATAGCTGTAATGTGCTTCAGGATTTTAGGAACCGGGAAAAGCGCAAATGACAGGATCAAAACAATAAAGAAAAGCGCGATATTCATTGCAGGATTATTACCCAACTTGAATTTTGCCCGCAAAAGTATAAAAATATTAATACAGCAAGGAATGCGAACCTTTTTTAATTATCCTCACCATTTTCGATAACCAGACAAAGGATAAAGGAGAAAACTATCTCCTTTAAATCCAAATTATTGTATTTCAACCATTCACATTAAGCTGGATATCCTCCCTCACCTCCGTTACCTCAATAACCTGTGTATTTCCTCCTTTCTGAAGGTTAATATCATGAGGCTGGTTTGTTTTCCAGTTTCCGCAGGTAAAATCCGGTACATCGATCGACTGTGACCTGTTGGCAACCGACCATTCGCTGAGAGGAGCTACAGAACTCCACAAGACTCCGTCGTATACATCCTGATCCAGAGGAAGTCCGTTTCGCAGGCAGTCTATGAGCCTCCAGTCCATTATGAAATCCATCCCCCCGTGTCCACCGACTTTTTTTGCCATCTCCCCTACTCTTTTAACAATCTCGGGAGTGAACTTTTCAGTTACATCTTTTAACTCCTCCTCGCTGAGCCATTCATGGCCCATGGCAATTCTCTCCGGCCCCGGATACTTGCTTGCAGCGCCTGAAGTCCCGCTGATAACGTGGAGTCGTGAATACGGTCTTACGGAAGAAACATCATGCTGGATCAGAATTGTCCTTCCCAGGCTGGTGCGGACAAGCGAAGTGTTCATATTTCCCCGGTAGCTTTTGTTCGCATAGGGAGCAAAAAACTGATCACCGGCAGCAAGTTCATTGGCATGTTTGCCCATTGTGAAATCGTTGGTCGACATGGAAGTAAGATATTCCATTTTGTCACCTCTGTTTATATTCATAATCTGGCAAACGGGCCCCAGCCCGTGCGTTGGATAAAGGTTCCCATTCCTTTCAATATTTTCCTTAAGTCTCCACATCCCTGTATATGCTCCGTCGGCCTGACGATCATCAATCGGTTTTTTAAAGTTGTAGCCCATCAGATTATGAATATAGGCGCCCTCACCGTGAAGAATATCGCCGAACATACCCTGCCTTGCCATATTCAGAGTCAGAAGCTCGAAGAAATCATAACAACAGTTCTCGAGCATCATACAGTGCTTCTTTGTTCTTTCCGAAGTCTCCACAAGCTGCCAGGCTTCATCAATAGTACGACTTATCGGAACCTCGCAGGCTACATGTTTTCCATTCTCCATCGCAAATACAGCCATGGGAGTATGCCATATCCATGGTGTGCAGATATAAATAAGATCTAGATCGGGCAGTTCAACAAGCTTTTTCCAAATATTTTCATCGCCATGGAACTCCTTTGCGGCCGGACGCCCTATCCGCGAGAGATACTGCTGTGAAGCCTCCACTGCAGCAGGACGAAGGTCGCCAAGAGCCCTGATTTCAACGCCTTCAATGTATGAAAGCCTTTCTACTGCTCCGCTTCCCCTGTCGCCGACTCCAATAACGCCAACTCTCACAACCGGAATAGCCGGAGCCGAATATCCCGACATGTTAAAGGCTCCGGTATGTGATTTTCTGACTGAGTCAATTATTGATGAGAGATTTGAAACCGGTTCTTTCGGAGCACATCCTGAAAGTAATCCTCCGGCAAAGGCGCCTGCGCCTGCCACAGTTGCATGCCTCAAAAAATCACGACGGGTACTTTTCATATATTATTCAGGTTATCAGGTTTAATAATGGATTGATAATCGCGAAAATACTACATTAATAATAAAAAGCAACTCTACGGTTGAAGAGTTAAGCAGTGTTTTGTTAAATTTACACCACACTAACCTGATATGATCTACGAAAAAATATCACTTAAGAAGTTCAATACTTTCGGAATTAATGTGAAAGCCGATCATCTTGCCACATTCAAGATCGAAGACAATGCAATACATTTTTTCAGGCAGCGCAAGGCATCAGAACAAAAATATCTGGTGCTGGGTGGAGGAAGCAACATTCTTTTCACGGGAGATTATCATGGGACAATTATCCATCCCGAAATGGAAGGAATTGCCATGGAGGGAAAAAAGGGAAATGACATCGTTATCTCAGCGGGTGCCGGCGTATTGTGGGATAAGCTGGTAGAATCGGCTGTGAACAACGGACTCGGAGGTCTGGAGAACCTCTCCCTTATCCACGGGCACGTCGGGGCAGCTGCTGTGCAGAACATAGGAGCCTATGGAGCTGAGGTCAAGGATGTAATAGAAAGAGTGAGGGCAATTTCGCTCGACGATGGAACAGTCAGGGAATTCTCTAACAGCGAATGCAAATTCGGTTACAGGGACAGTATTTTCAAGAATGAACTAAAAGGGAAATACCTGATAACGAAAATTTACTTCAGACTTTCCACTCAGCCTAAGCTCTGCCTTGAATATGGCTCGCTAAAAGAAGAGCTTTCCCTTCTTGGCTCCATTTCACTTGCCAACATAAGGAAGATTGTTATCAGCACAAGGCAGGCAAAACTTCCGGATCCCGATCAGATTGGAAATGCAGGCAGCTTTTTCAAGAATCCCATTGTTCCGGATGCGATCCTGAAGGAAATTCAGAAAAAGCACCCTAAGATTCCAGTATTCAAAGACCGCTCAGGTGGTGATAAGATTCCAGCAGGCTGGCTTATTGAACAATGCGGATGGAAAGGCAAAAGGATAGGTGATGCCGGAGTACATGAAAGACAGGCCCTGGTAATAGTCAATTACGGGAATGCGACTGGAGTGGAACTTCTGGACCTCTCTGAAAAAATAAGAAAATCAGTAGCCGACAATTTCGGGATAAAACTCGAACGGGAGGTCGAAGTGATCTGAACCGGTATTACCTGTAAATCCTTCTCCGGTTCAGCTCCCTCTGATAAAGCCGTGCATTTTTGTTGTGCTCCGACAATGTCGCGGCAAAATTATGGTAGCCGGAAAAATCAGGCCTGGCTGCAAAATACAGGTAATTGTGCTTCTCGGCATTCAGGACAGCATCTATACCGCTTTTTGAAGGACATGCTATAGGGCCCGGAGGCAATCCTGAGTATTTATAAGTATTATAGGGAGAATCAGTTTCGAGATGCTTGTAAAGTATCCTGTTGACAGAGAAATTGTTGATGGCAAATCTCACAGTAGGATCGGCCTGAAGGGGAATACCCTGCCTGAGCCTGTTCAGATAAACTCCAGCTATTCTCGGCTTTTCATCATTCTTAGTAACTTCCTCATCAACAATTGAAGCAAGTGTTGACACTTCCTGCGGAGAAAGACCTATCTCCTCACTTTTTTTTATTCTTTCCTTGTCCCAGAACCTCCCGTACTCACGCAACATCCGGCCGTAAAGCTTCCTGGGGCTGGTGTTCCAGTAGAACTCATACGTGTCGGGAATAAAAACCGATAAAACTGTTTCACGGCTGAAACCGTCACTTGTGTAATTGTCGGGGTCCGAAAAAAATTCCATTATTTCCGCTGAGTCAGCTTCAATCTGCCCCCCGATCTTTCCGGCAAGTTCATTCAAGGTCCTGACATTGTTGAATGTGATCCTGACAGGCATCTGCCTGCCACCCCTGAGAATATTGATCAGATCATTGGAACTCAGAGGCTTGGAGATAACATATTTACCCGGTTTAACCAGGGAAGGATACTTCTTTTTTTCAGCAACCCATCTGAGAACCTTTATGTTTTTGATCTCCAGATTTGCCCGGAGAGTATCCATAACCTGCTCATAGGATGCCCCTTCGGGAATATAAAGGATCGACTCCTCTCCCACCGGACTGACTGAGGGGGTGTACAACCTGCCATAGATTACAACACCCACAATCAATAAAGCAGGAATAACAAGCAAAAGGATAATAATAATTAATCTCCTCATTTTCATGAATCAGGGGTATTTTGCAAATTTAAAGAAAGCCGTCGATTTGAATAACTCAATTACAAATGATTATTTTTGACCTGCAAGTTCTTCAAACCATCCAAATGAAATGAAAATGACCACATCTGTTTTAATTACACTTATCATTATCGGCATCATTACAGGAATAGCCGCAGGAATGCTTGGGATCGGCGGAGCAATAATTATGGTCCCGGCGCTGGTTTTCATACTCGGTCTGACCCAGCACCAGGCACAGGGTACAAGCCTTGCCGTTATGCTGCCACCCATCGGGATCATCGCAGCCTATAATTATTACAAGGCGGGTGAGGTTAACCTGAAATTCGCTCTGATACTGGCAACCGCATTTATCATCGGTTCATATTTCGGATCGAAGCTTGCTCTAAATATCCCCCAGAACATTCTGAAAAAGATTTTCGCACTGCTTCTGTTGTTCGTTTCACTCAGAATGCTTCTGTCAAAATAAAAGCAGGGGCAATGCTGGCACTGTCCCTGCAATCAAGTATTTTCTGTGTCAGAACATTATTCCTACACTAAGAAGAAATGCGTTTGGCCTGTCGTCCAAAGATATCTTTTCTCCTCCGGCATCAATTTTTGTCTGGTATTTCTGAAGACTTCCTTCATATCTGAGGTCCAGTGTTATTCTCTTAACAATGTCAACTCCGATTCCGGCCTGATATCCAAATGTAAGGTCATTGTACATTGCCTTAAAATCAGGATCATTTATTAGGTCCTTTGGTGAATTGATAAGAAGACGTGCGGATGGACCGGCATTAAGACGTACCGGACCAAGTTTTGCTCCAAGCATTACCGGAAGATCAAGCTGGTTGAACTGTTGTTTCTTAAGAGTTTCGGATGTGGGGTTTTCAGCATCAGCAACCGTGTATTCATCAGTTCTGGAAGCAAAAAGCAGTTCCGGCTGAATATAGAACCCGAATAAATTGAACCTCACAAATGCACCTGCATGAAAACCATAATTGGCTCCCCTGATCGCATCGACAAGATATTGTGTCTCACCGGAAGTCAGAGTTTTGACGTCTTCCATTTTAACATTGGTGGTGCTAACACCTGCCTTCAGCCCGAACTTCACCTGCGAGAATACGGGAAAAACAAGAAAGACAGATAGTACAATTAAAGCTAATTTTTTCATTTCTTTGGTTTTAAGTTCTACATGTTAATCAGATAACAACATCACAGGCATCTGTGAAAACCTTCATCATCCGACATATAACGGGAATGTTTACCAAAAGTTTCAGACGTTCGTCAAAATTCAGCCAGGGATGAGAGCGCGAAGCAAATAATATCCACTATTTTCTGGCCAGTTCACTGAAGATAGCCTTCTTCATACTGTCAAATTCATCCCTGTTAAAAAGTCGGGTCAGAAAAATAATTTTTCCCGAGCGGTCAATTATAACATTCCTGGTGACTCCGGCTTCCTTAAGGGCATAAAGTCCGAATATATCTGCATTCGGATCAAGCGCAAGCGGATAAGTTACACCTATATCCTTTTTAAATTTCATAACCTTTTCAAGCGGCTCATCACGATCAATCCCTACCACTGCAAGTCCCGATTTACTACCCGGAATCCATATTTCCTTTTCAATGAAAGGCATTTCCTGTCTGCAAACCGAACACCAGCTTGCCGTGAACTGCAGCATTACCACCTTTCCCCTGAGATCCGAAAGGCGGTATGATCTGCCACCTGCTTCATTTATCAAAAAATCAGGAGCCTGATCACCGACTTTTACAATGTATCCGTTATCATAGACCTTCTTGTCCTGTGCGAACAGTGCTATACTCAGGATCATCGACACTATTGTAAACAATATCTTTATTCTCATGGCTAATTTTTCTGCAAATATAACGATCCCCGGCAATCGAAATGCAATGATGACAAGTTACAGAGGAACAGATTTTTTTACCCCTGATCATATTCCGGGTCCTGATTTTTACTTAATATTGAATTCCGATTGCAATACTAAATTCCTCAGACTAATGAAAAAGCAACTTGTGATCTTGATATATGTTGTTACAGCAGCCATTTTACCCGCAATCTCACAGACGGGAAGTGACAATATTCTCAGAACTCTTGAGGGCATCAATGAGGATGTCCTGAAGGCACAGCTTGGCATTCTTGCATCCGACTGGATGGAAGGCCGTGGAACAGCGACAAAAGGAGATTATATGGCTTCTGATTATATTGCAGGCCAGCTCCGGCTGTACGGTATTGCTCCGGGCGGGGATCCTTCATGGGAAAGAACCGGAACCGGTACAACCGGATCACCCGACAGGACTTATTTCCAGAATTTCACACTGATAAAGACTACGCAAAGTGAGAATCCTTTACTGAAAATTATTGTTTCATCGGGGAAAGACCATATCAGGTCTACCAGCTTCGAATCGGGCACTGACTTCCGTGTGAGCTACACGGAACAGTCCGTTGAAACTGAGGCCCCGGTTGTATTTGTCGGCTACGGAATCAGGAATGAGAAACTACGGATAGATGATTGGGGCGATAATGACTTAAGGGGAAAATTCATTCTCAGGATTGCCGGTTCACCCGGATTCCTGGAAGATAAAATGTCAAATACCGGACAGGTAAATCTGTCGAGGGATGCGGAACGTATTGCCAGGCAATCGGGTGCTGCAGGGATAATTGAATTTGATCCCTCTGTCACGGTATCAGGATCAATAAACCGGAATCCTCTGGCCGACATGGCACCGGCTGAGGGCAGACCATCTTACGGGCGACCGGCAGCCGACTATTCATTGCCGTCGGCAAAGAAACCAGACAGTTTCTTGCGAATGGTCATCTCGGCAAGAGCAGCGGATGAATTATTCTCCGGAACCGGTTTCAGTGTTGAAGATTTTATTCTGAAATCAAAGAAAAGCCATGTAAAAGCTCCTGAATTACCGGCTGACAGGAAGATCTATCTGAGAACCAGTGTAAAAACAGAAATCGTAAGAGTCAGGAATGTAATAGGGATCATCGAAGGTAAAGACCCCTCCCAGATTATTGTGGCTGGTGCCCACTACGATCACATGGGCATGTGGAACGGTTATATCTGGAACGGAGCTGATGATAACGGATCCGGAACTGTAGGGATCATGACAATAGCAAAGGCAATAATGGAGACCGGTATAAAGCCGGAAAAGACAATCGTTATTGCATTGTGGGCAGCAGAGGAAGAGGGACTTCTTGGTTCGAAGCATTTTGTTTCCAACCTGCCATGGCCGGTAAAGAATGTCCGTCTCAACCTGAATTTCGATATGATATCCAGATATGTATCAGAGAAGGAACCAGCGAAAGCATACATGGTTTACAGCGACGCCTTCACGGGATTCAAAGCCATGACTGAAAGGAACCTCAAGACATACGGGATTGATCTTGATATAGAGTTCCAACCTTCCAGCAATCCACCGGGAGGCAGCGATCACAGGTCATTTGTGGATGCCGGCATACCTATAATGCGGTTCAAACCGGGCCACAGGGAGGAATATCACACTCCTGACGATGAAGTCGAAACTTTGGACTGGGATATAATGGAGAAGATAGTGAAGATAGGATTTGTGAACCTGTGGGAACTGGCCAATAGTGAGTGGTGAGGGCTTTAATCCTTCACCGCCTGATGCCCTGACGTGATGCCTGATTGCAAATTCTGATTGGTTTTCTTATATTGCCGCCGTAACGCAATAAACCTTAGCAAAATGAAAATACTCAAAACTATTGCACTGATCCCTGTATTTCTTGGTCTCACATCAGCGGCCCAGGGCCAGCAGGTTAAGCAGAGTGACAGGCTTCATATAATAATTATCGGAGCTCATCCTGACGATCCCGACAAAGTGGGAGGAACTGCCTATAAATGGGTAAAGGCAGGCCATGACGTCCTAATGGTTTCGCTGACAAATGGAGATGCCGGTCACCAGACCTATAGTTCCGGGGAGCTTGCAAAAATACGAAGAGAAGAGGCAAAAAGAGCGGGTGAAGTGATAGGTGTCCGGTACATAACTCTGGACAACCACGACGGACAGTTGATGCCTACTTATGAGAACAGGCTTCAGGTCATAAAACTTATCAGGGAACAGAAAGCTGACATAGTGATATTCCCCCGCCCTTACGACTATCATCCCGATCACCGTTACTGCGGAACGCTTGTACTAGATGCAGCCTATATGGTTACAGTGCCGAAAATACTTCCGGAAGTACCCTTCCTTGAGAAAAATCCGGTATTTCTGTTCATGTCCGACAGCTTCATTCATCCGGAAGCCTTTGTCCCGGATATCTGTATTCCAATCGATGACGTTATGGAGAAGAAGATCGATATGTATCATCAGCACACATCGCAGATGTACGAATGGCTGCCCTTCAACCGGGGACAGCTCGACCAGGTGCCGGCTACCGAAAAGGAAAGAAGGGCATGGCTTGGCAGAACATGGGGTGCCAGATCAAATGCAGAACCTTACAGGGCAAAACTTATAGAACAATATGGGCAGGAAAAGGGTTCGGCAATAAAGAACTGTGAAGCATTCCAGGACAGCGGCTACGGTACTCCGCTGACAAAGGAAAACATCAGCCATTACTTTCCTTTTTATTGATATTCAATATACTGACAATTCTCCTTCAGCTCAATGAAGTCATCTCCCGTTTCCCTGTATCCATACTCGAAACAATAGTGATAACAGGTACCATCTGAAGTTTCGATCAGATGGGTAAAGAAGCTGAAATTATAACCCAGGGCAAAAAGCGCATCCTTGTGGATCCTGAACTTCCCTTCAGTGTACAGATCGGCAAGGATACGCCTGTTTTTCCTGAGTAAACCATGAACATTCCTCATGAAATTATTAGTGTCACGGTTGAGCTTGTTGTTGAAATTGTTTCTGCACTGGTCAGAGCAGAATTTCTTATCAGTACGGCCGCGTATAGTGCAGCCGCAATCGAGACATTTCCTTTCCACAGCACGAATGTTTCCATAAAGTTACAAAAAAACACGGGCAAACGACAACAAACGACTATAAATGATTTTGAAACAGGTATAAATATTTATTAACCGAAAGGTTCAAAGACGCGTGCTTAAGTTTGTGTCATATTATAAATGTCAAACTAAAAACTTTCAGTCATGAACAATTTAAGAAACCGCGTACAGCTCATCGGAAATCTGGGGCAGGATCCGGAAATCAAAAATCTTGAAAATGGGAAAAAGGTTGTGCATTTCACGATTGCCACCAATGATGCCTTCAAAAATACTGAAGGCCAGAAAGTCGAGGAGACGACCTGGCACAACATCGTTGCATGGAATGGCCTTGCGGAGCGAGCTGCCAAATACCTGAGGAAAGGTAAGGAAGTGGCTATCGACGGAAGGCTTGTGTACAGGAGCTATGAGGACAAGAAGGGTGTAACAAAGTATGTGACGGAGATTGTCCTTAATGAGATGCTCTTTCTGGGGTCGTCGGGCAGGAACAGCGAGGAGAAAGAAGAATAGCACGGATAACTCGCTGCATTCCTGTGAAAAGAGGCTGTCGTTTCGACAGCCTCTCATATTATTCCCCGTCCGGGCGATAAATTATCCTGTTTTGCAGGATCAGGCTTCCCTGCCTGCCCTGAGAGCTTTCACATTTTGTTCAACTACTTCGGAACCCTTCCTTGAGAAAAATTCCGTAACTGCTTTCTCAAGACTCGCGTAAGGAAGATCAAGATAATAAGAAGCGGCGCCAAGGATTACCACGTTACCTGAACGGGGGGAACCGGCCTGCCGTGCGATTTCATCGGCATCAATTATTTTATGATTGGGAATTTTCCTGACCTGAGTCAGAATGTCTTCCACAGGAGGATAGCTGTCAATATTTATGAAAGGTGTGGAGTTTGTCACAAGCCAACCCGAACCGGACAGCCATGGAAGATATCTCAGAGATTCCATCGGCTCTACTGAAATGATAAGATCTGCCTTTCCATAGGGAATCAAATCCGAATGGACCGGGTGAGACGATAGTCGAAGGTGCGACTGCACATCTCCTCCCCTCTGACTCATCCCATGCACCTCTGCCTGCTTCAGGTAAAGATCATTTTCAACTGCGGCAAGACCAATGATTGCTGCAATTGACAGTATGCCCTGTCCTCCGACTCCTGATAATATGATATCGCTTTTCATAATTCCTGTTCTTTGCTGATTTTCAGTGACAGTCCGGCTTTTTTTCGCTTCGAGGCCGACTGGATGCATTCTCTTGAAGAGATGATCACTGATACTCCCTCGTATTCAAATTCTTCCTGCATGATCCGGACATTCTCTTCATGGTTCTTCTTCAAAGGCACAATGGTTCTGATATGTTCCGTGGCAACACCAAGTCCTTCGCAGATCTTTTCCAGCCGTCCTGTGGCGTGCGATTTTTGTCCGCCAGTCATTGCCGTAGCTGAATTATCAGAGATGATCACGGTGACCGGGGAATGTTTCATCACTGCATCCAGGAGACCTGTCATGCCCGAATGAGTGAAGGTTGAATCTCCTATCACCGCAACAGAGGGTCTTAATCCACCATCTGCAGCGCCGATAGCCATGGTGACCGAAGCCCCCATGTCGACACAGGAATTTATTATACTGTAGGGAGGAAGTGCAGCAAGTGTATAACAGCCTATATCAGAGAACACTCCTCTGCTGCCCGAAGGTTTGAGAGCGTCGATTATTGCAAGGAAGGTGTCGGAATGACCGCATCCCTTGCAAAATGAGGGCGGCCTGGTTTTAACAACATCAGGGACTTCAAACAAAGGTTGTGACCTGATCCCCAGAGCTTTTGCCACAATCGACGGATTAAGCTCTCCATCCCTGGGAACAGCGCCGTCAAGCCGGCCGTTTATGGACAGACTGTCATCCAGAATTCCTCTCAGATTCTCTTCAATGACCGGGTATCCTTCTTCCAGAACAAGAACCTCTTCGCAACGGCTGGTAAGATCGCGTATTAAATCTTTCGGAAATGGATAGGCGGTGATCTTCAGAACAGGAAATCCGGGGCCCTTTCCGGGAAAGTTCTCCATCAGGTAATTATATGCTATGCCACAAGCTATAACTCCAATCTTTCTGTTATTTCCGTCCCTGAAGACGTTGTACTTTGAAAGCCGGTTATCATACTTAAGCGATTCGTAAGCAGAAAGGAGCGCATTGTATTTCTTCCTTGCCAGAGCAGGAAGCAGTACGAACTGACGGGGATCGGAAGGAAGCTGAAGTGATTTCTGCGGAAGCGCCGCCTTCCTCTTTACAGCCGATCTTGAATGGGCAAGCCGGGTAGTAATCCTGAACAACACCGGGATCCTGAATTTCTCCGACAGATCAAATGCATCGCTTATCATGTCGTAAGCCTCCTGCTGGTTGGAGGGCTCAAAAACCGGAACAAATGCGAACTTCCCATAAAACCTTGAATCCTGCTCATTCTGGGAGGAGTGCATCGACGGGTCATCGGCTGAAACAACCACAAGACCACCATTTATCCCAGTGACGGATGAGTTAATAAATGGATCTGCAGCCACATTAAGACCAACGTGCTTCATTGCCACCATGGCTCTTTTACCCGTATACGACAGACCCAGGGCAGCTTCCATTGCGGTCTTCTCATTGGCCGACCAGTCCCTGATTATTCCTCTTTCAGCAGCTTCAGCCGACGACTGAATAAACTCCATTATTTCAGTTGAGGGAGTCCCCGGATAAGCGTACATACCGCTAAGCCCTGCATCAATTGCTCCAATTGCAATTGCCTCATCACCCAGCAAAAGTTGTTTCTGCATAGTTTATTCTTTGTTGTAACATTTCAAATAAAACAGCGACTGCAAAATTACCCTAATAAGTTCAAAAATGAAATTTAGTTAAAAATAACCTAAAAGCTTTTAAGGTTACGCCCAATAATGTTTATTTTGCAGGCACTGCTTATGTTAAATGACCATAATTTCAGTACAAGGATTTGAAACGGTTTTTCAAAATAGTATTTTTTTGCATTCTGCCGCTGTGTTTCGTGGAGATCCGGGCCCAGGAGACGGAAAGGTTTTTCCAGGTCAGTGGAATAATTTCCGACGAGGAGAATAATCCTCTTCCGAATGTGGGAGTGGTTTCAATAAAACTCAAAAGAGGCACTGTAAGCGAAAGGACAGGAATTTACAGTATAACAAGCACTCCCGGCGACACAATATTTTTCAGGGCTCTGGGTTTTAAGAGGAAACTTGTAATACTGCCCAATGATTTTGCCGACCGTCACTTCAGCCTCGATGTCAGGCTCAGCATCGATACTATTCCAATCGATAATGTGGTGGTGTTGCCATGGAAAAGTTACAGTGAATTCATCAAGGATATGTCGACTCCCGCACCTCTCGGACCTGATATTGAAAACATGAACAGGAACATAGCATCCATAGAGGAAGCAATATCGACCACGGTTGATGTAAAAATCACCCCGGAGGCCGGGTACCGTTATGCCATGCAGCAACAGTTCAGAAACAACATAACCAGGGGACAGTATCCCATCAACAATCTTCTTAATCCTTTTGCATGGTCGAAATTCATAAACGGCCTGCAGAACGGTCTTTTCAAAAATCAGGATGGTCCTGAGAAACCAGCCAGGGTCAAACCGAAAAAACAAAAGAAAAGGAAAAAAAGTGAGGAGAAATAACGGCAAAATAGTGGGTATTCTTGGTACAGCAATCATTCATCTGACTGCGGCTATCCTGTTCATGACTTACAAGCTCGGGGAACTGAAGACAAAGGAACATGAAATAGAGAAATTTGAGATCGAGTTTGCAGCTGTTGAGGAGAAAATTGCCCAGCCTCAGGTCTCACGGGCCGATAATCCTTCAGCTGTTACTGTTGAGAATGTGCTCCGAAACGATCCCGAAATGCTCAACATAGCACGTAACCTTGCTTCCAGGGGTGAGGAAAAGATCGATCCGCAGGAATATATCGACAAGGTAAAGGATGAACTTATTGAAAGCGGAAAACTCGGAAGCGATAACTTCATTGATTCAAGAAGGCAGGGATACCAGCAGTCTGAAGGAGAGGAAATAGCAGTTGACGAAAAGGAAAAGGCTGATGAGAGTGAAAACAAAGCCAGTGAGGCTGAAAAGATGGCTGCAAATTTTCAGGGACCGACCAGAATTTATTATGAGCTTAGCGGGCGAAATCATGTTTTTCTTCCAATACCGATCTACAAATGCGAAGGTTCGGGTAAGGTTGTACTTGTGATTGAGGTAAATCAAAGAGGATATGTCGAGCATGCAACCCTTGCCCAGTCTGAGAGCACTGCAACTGACGAATGCCTTGTTGAAACCGCAATAGGCACTGCCCTTAGATCAAGATTTGAAAGCAATCTTGAGGCCCCAAAGTTACAGAAGGGACTGCTTACCTATATTTTCGTCGCTCAATAAATCTATTTGCTTTTGTTATTTTTTGCCATGCCCGGTATGTTCAGCCGAACAATGTACTATCCTGCCTCGAAAAAGGCTTTATCACTTCAGGGGTATTCCTGTTTGCCGACTTGTTGTTTATAAGGTTGCTTATCATATGAGCCTTAAGGACTTCTTCGGGGCATGCCTTCAGCAGAGATAATGCTTCATCATCTGAAGTACCGGAACTGATCCATTTTTTTTCAGCATCCCTGTCAAGCACCACCGGCATTCTCTTCTTCGAGTTATGAATAAGAGCAAGCAGATCATTTGCATCCGTTGTCACTATTGAAAAAGTGTCAAGGACTTCACCAGTGGATGAATTAGTCCAGCGGTCATAAATTCCGGCAAGGGAAAAGATATCCCCAGTGGAATGATATATATACCAGGGTATCTTTTCTTTGGCAGCATGCTGCCATTCAAAGAATCCTTTGACAGGGATAATACACCGGCCTGTTCTGAAAGATTTTGAGAATGACGGCAGTGAAGCTATCGTCTCCGCTCTTGCATTGAATGTTTTATATCTGATCTCTTCAGCATCGTCCGGACTTCTTGTCCAGGAAGGGATAAGGCCCCATTTTAGAAGCCGGGCTTTGTCGGGCGTATCGAGACAGATCGCCGGAAGCTCGGGAAGACTGAAAGCGTGATAGTAATAGCTTGGCTGATATCTGTCGCGGTTGGGAAAAGTAACCCCGAACCTGTTCTCAATTTCGTCCCTGACGAGATTTACATTGACTGTAAAACACATCTGTGCTTTAATTTATGCCTGAAAGCTGCAATCTTATGGGAACCGGAAGAGTATTGTCAAAGAGATTGTATTCCGGCCAGTCGCTGACTCGTGAAACCATGTCCGTCATCATCCTGTTTATATAGGAATGAATTGCAGGACCGTTCCAGGCGCTGGTATTAAGCATCACTATCCAGGTGAGACCATCGGGCTGTCTTTTTATCATGGCTGCAGTGCCGGCAAATGAACCTGTACGAATCCATGTCCCGTTTTCATAAGTGGTCTTCCATCCAACAGGAGAATAACTGTTGTGAGAATCTGTCATAAAACTTATGCTTCTGGCCGTAAGTATATCATCGTTATAATCAAACCCGTCAACTGCAAGCACCAGTTTCATAAGGTCGGGAGCTGTAGCAAGCCAGTACCCGGCCGCACCCAGTGTCTCAACGTCATTACCGCCATACCTTACCGGGACCATCTCGCCTGTGCCGTAAACCGAAGGACGAAGCGGCATTCCTGCCGGCTCATAATAAGTCACCTCAAAAGGAGCTTTGTCATCACAAAGATTTTTACCCGGAACCATGTCATAAATCCCCAGCGGTTCAAATATTGCTGTCCGGCAATATTCTTCATAGGGCATCCCTGATATCTTTTCAATGACCAGGCCAAGAATACTGTATCCCAGATTTGAGTAAGAGCGGCCGGTTCCCGGAGTAAAATGAAGTTTCTTCGACAGAGCAAACCGGACAATAGTCCTGGTGTCAACCGGCAGACTGCATTTCATGGTGCCGGCTATCAGGTGAGGCATAAACATCTGGTCGCCGTAACGCTGCGACCATCCTCCCTCATGTGAAAGCAGATGGGCAACAGTGATATTGAAAGCTCTTTTATCCCTTGGACTACAATAACATGAATCATTAAGAATGCCGTCAGGACCAAAAACTTTGTCGTCAAGTGAAAGCTTCCCCTCCTCATTCAGTTTCATAACAGCAACCGCGGTCACCAGTTTAGAGATACTGGCTATCCTGAACTTACTGTAAGGCTGGGTTTCAGTACCGGAAGCGGTATCTGCATACCCGAATCCCCTGGCATATACAAGCTTGCCTTCCCGGGCAATGGCCACCGATGCACCCTGGATGGCCCACTTCTTCATAAAGCTATTGACAACAGGAACACACCCGTCAAACTCTGAAACCGACGAATCGGTGTTTGTCAGTCTTACAAAGGCAGGTGCCAGCTTGTCGGGACGACTGCCGGGACTCTCCACAGCATTCGGATTATAATGCGCAGCCAGAGATAAAAAGGCAATCAGAAAAATTTTCTTTGATAAGGTCAAGAATTTCACTTTTGGGCGATAAAAATAAAAGTTTTTTTTAAGGATTTTGCTTTCACATCGAACTTTATACAAAAATTAACTTTCGGTTTATGCAAATATTGTTTTTTTATGTTGAAATTTTATTTACTGAATGCCAAAAAGCTAACTTTGCGACCATGTTATCAACAAGGTGCATAATATTCGCAGCGCTGATGGCCATTGCTCTGACATTAACACTGCAAAGGTCACAGGGACAGGAAATATCCATCCTTGACACTCTCGAGTATATTCCAATGGATACCGAAGGCGCAATAGAATATAATCTTATGATAGCATCATCAAAGGGACTTCAGTCTGAAATCTCGAGGCTTCTGGCAAAAGGAGCAGATATTGATGCAGAGACATTTGAAGGAGCAACACCCCTCATTTTTGCAGTTGCCAACAACAGGATCTATGCTGTCAGAACTTTGCTCGAATGGAAACCGGACGTTAACAAGATGACTGCCGGTCATGAAACTCCGCTGCTGATTGCCGTCAAGAACATGAACACCGATATTGCAGAAGCGCTGATAAGGGCCGGAGCTGATATTGACCTTTCAGACAATAACGGAGCCTCTCCCCTGCATTATGCCGCTTTAAACGGGGACTTTGTGATGACCGACCTTCTGCTTTACTACCAGGCAGATGTAAACAGGAAGTCGCACGATGGTACAACCCCTCTGATGGTATCGGTACTTGAAGGATATGCTGATATTGCTGATCTGCTCTTCCAATACGGAGCTAATCTTGAAGCCAGGGATAATGAAGGATTCACACCCTTCCTGATAGCAGCCCAGAACGGCGATACGACTATAATGAACATTCTTCTCAGAGAAGGTGTCGACCTGTATGAGAAAAACATCAACGGCTACAATGCCATGTCTCTTTCCATTCAGTCGAACCATATACATTCGGTAAAGCTCCTTCTTGAAAAAGGGAACCTATGGACTGACAGGGAAAAAGGAGCTGTCGATCCGTATACTATGGCATCCGCTTTCGGCAGAAAAGAAATAACCACGCTGCTTGAGAACAGCAATATCGGGAAGAAAAAGGGATTCAGTATTGATGTGATCTCACTTACTGCAAATTTCAGAGCAAATAACCATGATTTTCTTACAGGCATGGTATTGTCGTTCAGGGATCCCTTGCTTAACGCAGGATTCATAGGGGGATTTGACACAAAACCACTGCAGACGAGGGTATTGAAGAAAACCGGGGAAAATGAGTATTTCCAGTATCGCGACAAAAGCTCTGTTGCGTATGCAGGACTATTCAAGGACTTTTTGCTTAAAGAAAGACCCTCGGGATTAAGAATTTCAGCAACTTCTTCCCTTTCGGCGGCTTACAACTTCGGACCTGAATTCAATGGCACCAACGAAAGACCTGAAAGCAGGTTAAGGATAATGCCGGCCGCGGGAATCAGGATAGAACAATCCGGCCTGGCGGCATCGGCAGGCATAGAGTATCTGAAAACCGAGTTCAGCGGTATCGGACCTCTCTGGGGCAGACTGGGCATTTCATGGAACTACAGATTAAGCCGTGTCAGAAAAAATGTAAAGACAATTCGATGGCAGTAAAAACTATAAAACCGGGCATCAGGGTATTGCTTTTTCTATTTCTGGCAGCTGCCTTCTCCTGTGAAGAACAGGGCTGGTTCGCTGATTGTAACGATTGCAGCCCTGAAGAACCTGCAAACGAATACCTGATTATTAAAATCACAAGGTCGCAGGCTCCGGTAATCATAGATATCTATGAGGGAGAGTTTGAGGACCTGGTGCTTCTAGAGTCAGTAAACTCAGCATCTGATACATACAGAACCTCAGTAAGGTTAAACAAGAAATACACGGCAACAGCAACCTATGATGAAGCTGGCAGGACTTACACCGCTGTCGATTCTGCTTTCCCCAGAACAAAATTTACAGAAACCCAGTGCACCGATCCTTGCTGGTATGTGTATGACAATGAAATTGATCTGAGACTCAAGTACAGGGCCGAATGATTGCCCGGTAAAGATCAGGCTCGGCCTTCGTAGCGAAATAACGGAACCCCCGAAGCAGCTTTATTCCTGATGGAAATGATTTCTGACTTTTTCAGAGGTTTGAGATCATTCCGCATTGAAATGGCTATCCTGAATAATTCCGACTCGCCGGGAGGTACTGCTGCCGTAACGGGATGGCTGAGCGTAAATCTCAGTCCCATTCTTATATCTTCAGGTGCCACCAGCGGTTCATACCAGCACTTAGGATATCGCGACCTGTCGGCTCCATCCGCCCAGGGCCCCCTGGCCATTGCCTTTAGCGCAAGTATCCCCATGTTTTTTTCCTTGGCACGCGCCAGAACCTGAGGACCAAAATTTCCCGAATTCCAGGTCGCATAATTGAAGGGAAAAAGTATGGTATCGAAGTCAAAACGGTCCATCAGGGCCATCGCAGCTTCAACAGAATGAGCTGAAAAACCGATGTATTTTATCAAACCTTCCTTCCTGGCTTCGACGAAAGTCTCCATCGCTCCTCCCGGTCCGAGCAGGATGTCAACATCCTCAAGTGTCGTCACCGCATGATGCTGATAGAGGTCGAAATGATCAGTCCTCATGTTCCTGAGCGATTGTTCCAGTTCGGCCCGGGCTTCAGCCTTTGTTCTTTTTCCAGTTTTGCACGCCAGGAATACATCCTTCCTGTAAGGTTCGAGGGCAGGTCCCAGCATCAGCTCGGCATTTCCATAAGAGGGGGCTACATCAAAATAATTGATACCGGCTTCAATAGCTTCGCTGACAACTTTCGATGATTCTTCTGCTGTGGCATTCATTACTACAATGCCGCCAAAGCCAATAATGGAGAGCATCTCACCGGTCCTGCCAAGGGCTCTCTTTTCAATCTTTCCTGAAGTCTTCTTCCTGGCCATGTTGCTGAGGTCAGCCGGAAAAATACTGATGGCCGGAGCAGCAAGAGCAGTGGTCCTGATAAAATCGCGTCGCTTCATACAAGTTTGAGGTTTAAGAAGTACAAACCAAAAAGATACGAAATTGTTACCAATAATCATAATAAATATAGCCTGCCCCCGGTTACAGATTTATAACAGGTCTGGCTATATAATTGATCTTTTCGCCGGGATAGTATACCTTTTCCAGGAAAAGACCGCTGGGTGGTGCAGTCAGAGTTGCGGGAATTTCAGAATGGTTCCTGAAAAATCCGGGAATGTCTTTGGGATCGAGTTGTCCCCTGCCTGCTTCAATTACCACCCCTGTCATCCTTCGTACCTGCTTCCAGAGAAAATGGGATCCTATCACATGGAACAAAAGCAGATCGCCGTAATCATATACTTTCGAATGTAAGACTTCAACCTTTGTCGACCTTTGTTCCTGCTCATCATCTGTAAAGGACCTGAAGTTCTTCAGTCCAGTAAAATGACCTGCCGCATCATTCATCCTGCTGATATCAAGCTGATCCTTTATCCACCAGACATATTTCTTTCCGAAGGAGGTCCTCCGGCGGCTTATCTGGTAAATATAGCTCCTTGCTGCAGCATCATGCCTTGCGTGGAATCCGTCGTGCATCTTTTCAACATCCAGAACTGAAATGTCCTGAGGAAGCCGGTCGTTTATCCCATAACGGATCCTAAGCGGGATCAGATCGGTAGATGCCTCGAGGTGGGCAACCTGACCTAAGGCATGGACTCCGCTGTCGGTCCGGCCGGAACCATAAA
>JAKLIJ010000169.1 GCA_022709665.1 Bacteroidota bacterium | reverse complement strand
GGCAATCCAAGGAGAATACGCGGTTTACCTTCTGTCTTTTCTGAAATAAGCAGCTTAAGGCTGTTGTATTCATTTTCAATGTGACGAAAAATCGAATCAGCCGTTTCACTGCAGTCGTACAGTTCACCGAAAAGCCTGATCCATTCGGCCTTGCCAAGGGGATCCTCCTCAAGATAATCGGCATTGAACAAAACCCTTATTCCCATTTCTTTCAGCTTTCCCAGGTAGCCCGCCGATTCGCTGCCTATGCCGTAAGCTATCACAACATCGGGATGCAAACTGACTATCAATTCCTTGTTGAGACTGTTTTCATATCCTGTCTCGCGTATTCCACCCATTTCAGCCAGTTTTCTGACTTCCTCATCAAAAATAAATCCGGAACCGGAAAATCCCCTGATGGTGGAAGCTTTATCCAGAGCTTTAATCATTGAAATATGGGTAGTCGACATGCAAACAACACCTTCAACAGGGACACGGATAACCCTGGCTGAATCGATGTAATCAGGTACAGCTGTTCCCCGGGGCAGAAGATACCAGTCCTGAACTACCCCTTCCGAACCCTGCCAGGGACCTGTAACTGAAATATGCGAATACCCATTTGAATGATCAATAGAAAGCCTCTTCGCATATGAAATACCGACAAGCTCAGGTGTTTCCTTACCTTTCAAGGTATTGGTGTCATTCCCCCTGCATGAAAAAAGGAGAACCATAAGCAGGGCAGGAATGCAGAGATGTACGCCCGGGGTTTTTATCCTGTTGGAGCCCTCCATCAGTAACTCTTATATGTGGCTGACTTAAAGAACATGTTGCCTGGAATGATATCCGCTTCCATCGAGGAAAGAAAGTCTCCCGTGGGAGAGTATCTCAGGACGACTCCTTTCTGAATATAATCGCGGGCATCGGTGACAAATATCTCTCCGTTGTATGGATTGATTCCCATCCTGTAGAAGAAGTAAGCTGACTGAGGAATCAGAACAGCAGAAGGAAGGCTTGCTGCATTGATATCCATCCTTCTCACCCCGTCGTGAAGATAGTACAGATATTGTCCTGTGCCATCAATCTGCAGGCAGGTCGGCGAATCGGAAATAAGCGGAAAGGTAAATCGCTTAATTATTGTATTGGTAAAAGTGTTTATGGCTACAAGCTCTGCATAATGTTCCCTTTTCCATCCGCCATTGCAAAGAACCCACAATGTGTTGTTCCTGTCGATTACCATGCTTTCAGGTTCCACTCCCACTTCAAGCGAATCGGTAACTTTATCTTTAATGATATCGATTACGAAGATGCTGTTTCCACCCGACCAGCTGGCAACATAGGCATTTGATGAGGTAGAAGCAATCGATTCGGAAGTATGTTTAAGCGGAATATAACCCGTTGCAGTCTCCGACAGGAGATCTATTATCCTCAGGGAGTCGGAATAAAGACTGGTTACATAAGCTTTCTTACCTGAGACAAAGGAGATATATCTTGGGGAAACTACCTTTCCAATAGTTGCAACAGTCTTCATGGTGTTGATCCCTGCAACTTCTATTTTATTCGAGTTGTTTACCAGAATATAAGCCTTGTTATCACTGAATCCCATTGAATAGGGTACATCTCCCAGAGGCCGGTCATTTGCTTCCCTGAAAACACTATTATATATTTTCATAGAATCGTATGAAAAGAAGGAAACGGAACCGTTACCTGACCTGAAATTCCCTTCGTTCATTATAAAAACACCATTGCCCAGAAGCCACGTACGCTCCAGACCTGTAACAACAGGATCAGTTTCCTTTATGCAGGAGGCAAGTAAGACAAGAGGAACAAACAAAAGCAGTTTTATTGTATTCATTTTTTAAATTGATAAGTGACAGACAGATAAATATTTCTCCCAGGCATAGGATAATATGCAATGTTCTGGTATGCTGCATCGAAAAGGTTGTCGACTGAAATTGAAATATCCAGGGAATGATTGGTACCTTCCATGCGTGTTCCAAGATTAATTCCACTGATCAAATAATGAGGAAGATAGACGGAGTTGTCGGCAGTCAGATATCTTCTGCCCGTATATTCAGTATTAAAGGCGCCTGAAAACTTCTTCCATTTTATCCTGAGTACAAAGTTCATTTGGTTTTCAGGTATGTATGTCAACTGGTATCCTTTAAATGAAGCATTTTCAGCGTTTTTCTCCTTCGCAACTGCCCTGGTATGAACATAACCCGCATCAAAATTGAAGTGCAAATTTCTGAATGAATAGCTAATTGCAGTCCCAGCTTCGATCCCTGATGAAATGACTGACCCGAGATTGACAGCCTCCCAGTATGAATAGCTGCCTGGCCGCCATTGAATAAGATCGTCTATATTGTTTCTGAAGACGGTTATGTCATTTTTCAGTCTGAAAGGGCCGGTTATGAAATTTGTCATATCCCAGGTAAGTTCTGCGGCAGTACCAGTTTCATTCTTCAAGTCAGGGTTACCACCGGGAGACCAATACATGTCATTCAGGGTAGGTATCCTGGAATTCTTTGAAACACTGGCTTTCAGGAACCAATATTTGTAAGAAAATGGCCTGAATTCCGTGCTCAGTGAAAAATCAGGTGTCAGAAGCTTATCATTATGAAGAAGTTCCCTGATAAGCAGCCTGGCAGAAAACCAGGATGCGGGGTCCGTTTCGGAAACGATGTCCAATGTTGCCAGGTTCCTGGAGATGCTGCCATCGTAATTATTGGTAGTGACAAGGCTTAGTTCATCATTCAGTGATGCTTCCATGCTTAGGATCTCACTCACACGTCTTTTGTAATTTCCTTTCAGTGTTATTTTCCCGGATTTATTAGTAGAGTGTACTGAGGCAGGTTTGTTGTCATACAGGAGCCTGTCGGAGACAAAGGCGGCGGTCAGGCCCATTTCTCCGGATTTCCTGTCATTATTCCATGAGATCATGGCCCTGAATGACTCGTCGGACTGTGTTTCCGGCTGACTGGCGGTCGGACTGATAATAGGCGACGGAAGCTTTCTGGATGCTGACTGGTACCAGAAACGTGCAGAAAGAGTATTTTGCGGAAGGAAAAAATGCAATTCCTGAATGAACCCGGCAGAGCTGACCTCATTGTTCTCCCTGCTTTTTTTGAGTGGATAGGCCTCGGATACGTTGTCAACATAGGAAAAATCATTCTTTGCATCGCTTAAAAATGCTTTTGTGACCGATCTGATCCTTTCGTTTCCGGTGCTAGCCCTCACAAGGCCTGAGAATCGTCCGTAACTTCCGACACCCGGATTGACGGTGAACTCAGCCGGGCTGTCTGAAGAAGGCCGGGTTTCAAGGTCGATCACACCCCCGAAGCCGCCACTGTTTATTCCCATTGAACCGGCGCCGTAATATATATTTACGCCGTCAATGAATCCGG
>JAKLIJ010000168.1 GCA_022709665.1 Bacteroidota bacterium | reverse complement strand
GTACTTGCGGAGGGCAGGTTTCCTTCGTTCACCGAAAGCATTACGATATTTCTGAAATCAAGGACCCTGGTTTCAAGGAATCCCATTATCTGGATTCCCGACAGAGGTTCTCCTGTGAAGGGTACTGACTGGTTGCGAAGTATCTTGTCGAGGATTCGTATATAGGTCTCATTTTTAAAGGCAATATCTGTTGAAGCGGCAATTTTCTGAACCCTTCTGAGAGTTTTCAGAGCCGTATGGATGAATTCGTTTCTCAGTTTCCGCTGCATGGTGCTGTCGGTGTTCTCATCCCCGTCGCTGCTTCCACCCGACGACACCAGAGTGAGAATGCAAGTCAGGTAATCAGATAACCCGGAGGGCGAGGCCGCTTTTCTGAAAACAGTTTTCAGCAGGCTGGTTTTGCAAAGGAAATCTGCAGCTATTCTGAACATATTTCCTGAAATAATGTCAGCTGCCGTTCGTTTCTCCTCCTCACCCGACACCCCGGCTATCAGCGGGTGTCTCAATACATCTATAACATCCTGGCGGCTGAAAAGAGTCCCGTCTCCTTCCCCTGAAGCGTTTCTCTGAAGGGAGAAAAGATGTTTAAGCAGGCTGTACACGGCTGTCATCTTCAGGGGGTAGCCCATTGTTATGTTAATATCTCCGGTGGTTCCCGGCAGACTGGTAAGCAACGGCACAATAAGGTTCTCATCAGCAAGTACTACTGCTGTGTGATGTGCATCTTCGGGCGAAAGGTCCGGAAGAGTTTTGATTAGTCCGGGAATGAGTTTCACCTGGACTATGTCCGAGGAAGTCGCTATGACCTTTCGTGTTGCAGCGGTTTCCGGAGCTGAAAGGAGGGTGTTGTAATTCCAGTCTTCAGGCATGTCGTTCCTGAACACCTTCAGGTTCCTGTTCATAAAGAGTCCTGCCGAATTGGTATTCCCGTCGCTGATGTATGAGTTGTCATAGTCCCAGTAAAAGCAGGCTTTACCCTGTTCCTGTAGAACCTTCATAAGTGTCAGCTCGCAGGTGTTAAGTGCGTTGAATCCTATAAAATGGACCTTTTCCCATTTCAGTTCCTGAATTTTCCCGCTTACAAAATCCTCTGCAACATCCCTCATTAACATTCCTTCATAGGCCAGTCCCCTGGACCGAAGCTTAACCCTGAAGCCTGAATAAAGCTCCTCCAGTATCGACCAGACGGCTTTAAAACCGTCTTTCTGAGGTGATTGTTTCTCAGGTTCGAAGTTACGCCAGAATTGCTTTATGATCGCGGCCTGGGCGGGGTCGATGTCGCCAAATCGTTCATCAATGTTTTTGAAGTCCTCTACATTCCGGAACACTGCCCGGGCATTTGCCATGTATTTGTCAACATCGTCAAAATCGTTAAGGAGCATGTCGCCCCAGAAGTAAAACTCATCAAATCCCTCTCCCCTGCTGTTCAGAACGAGATAGATCCTGTACAGTTCCAGAAGCAGGATTTCGGTATCTGCGACAGTAAGTTCTGAAAAAGATCCGAAAAACTCATTCGATGTCATTGTAACCGGCGCCCAGGCTGGTTTATCGAGAAGGGCCGAATAATATTTCAGGAAATAAAGGCCTGCTCTCCTGCTCGGAAAGACAAGGCAGTGACGGCCGATGTCACCTCCGGTGCTTTCAAAAAGATGCCTTGCTATACGTTCCAGAAAATATTCCATAGTTCTTGGTCTGATGGTCTGATGGTCTGATGGTCTTCACCCCCTCTCCCCTTCTCCTCTTCGTCTTCTCGTCTCCGCTATTAAACTATCCATATAGCCGGCCCTGCCACGTATCGAGTTCTTCGAGCCGTTTTTCAATAAGTCCGACAATAACGTCGGTACGTTTCTTTCCCCACACTTCTTTTGCCAGGAACCGCGGAGGGGCCTCGCCCGTGAACCTTTCTACCTGAATGGAAGGATTCAGGTGCTCGATGAACGTCACGATGAAATCGAGATAGTCATCCCATGAAAACACATGGAAATCGTCGGGGAACTCATTGAACTCTTTTTCCATTTCTGTTCCTCTTATTATCTGGAGCTGATGGAACTTAACCCTGTTCAGCGGCAGACCGGAGATGATGTCAGCCTGTCTGAGCATGTCATCCCGTGTTTCGCCGGGAAGGCCTAAAATAAAGTGCGCTCCGGTATCGAGTCCTCTCGACCGTGAGGCTTTGAGGGCATTCACTGCATCGGAGAAGCTGTGGCCCCTGTTTATCCTTTCAAGAGTTCTGTCGTAACAGGATTCGATTCCGAATTCAAGGAGAACAATGCATTTCTCCGACAACTCCTTAAGAAGATCGAGTATTTCGTCATTCACACAGTCGGGTCTGGTTCCGATAACGAGTCCCCTGATATCCTTATGGCTCAGGGCTTCCCGGTATAATTCCCTGAGCTTTTCCACCGGAGAGTAAGTGTTTGAATAAGCCTGGAAATAAGCCAGGTACGATTCAGCTCTCCTGTAGCGTCGTTTATGAAATCCGATTCCCTCATCGATCTGTTGAATAACAGATTTTTCAGGACTGCAATAGGAAGGGTTAAAAGCCCTGTTGTTGCAGAAGGTGCAGCCACCGGTTCCCTTTGTACCGTCGCGGTTCGGACAGGTGAAACCAGCATCTATCGACACTTTCTGCATTCTGGAGCCATGGGCCGACCTGAAACTGTCGGTGAAGGCGTTGAACCTTCTCGCAGTACCCCAGGGATAAACACCAGGTATTCTGTTGCTTTCTTCCATTCAGGCAGTGATTATCCTGTTAACATCCACATACCAGATATAAGCTCCTGCAACATCATAACCCATTTCAGAAAGGAGCCTGCTGTAATTCCTGACCTGGCCGGAATGGCTGCTGTTCTCCTCACCAAACTTGAAGTCGACCAGATATGTCTTTCCATCCCTTACGATGACACGATCAGGCCTTCGGGTCCCTGAATCCGGCATCAGGATGGTCGCCTCATTCATAACGATATTTCCTTCCTGAAACCAGTCATTTACAAGAGGCTGACTGATAAGCGACTTTATCTTCACAACCAGGTCCGGAACTTCCTCCTCGCTGATCTCTTCAGAAAGAGCCATCCTCATTACGGCTTTCTCTGTATCGCTGATAGTTATGATGCGGCTGAAAAGGTCGTGCATCATTTTGCCGTAAGCTATTCTTTCCCCGGCGACTGATTTTCCGGCATCAAGGTAATCTTCCCAGCGAAGTCTCAGCTTGAGCGAAGCGGCATAATCGGTTACAGGATAAGAATCAACGGTTATGCCTTTCTCCGGTGGCTTTTCTCTCCTTACTTCCGGAAGAAATCCGTATTCCAGGATTTGAGTTCCGGGATCATAGTGATTATTAAGAAATGCCTGTGATCCGTCGGGATGATTTCCGGTAAATGTTACTGCATCACGGATCACTGAAGCAATCCTGTTTTCTTTGCCGGGCAATGCCGGGGCGAATCCGTAGATGGCGCTCACCGCCCGGGTAAAAGCCACATAAAG
>JAKLIJ010000167.1 GCA_022709665.1 Bacteroidota bacterium | reverse complement strand
TCATTCGATACCGGTGTCAATTTCACAGCCGGACTGCCGTTTGTCAGGACATCACCGGTTCATGGTACGGCATATCAGATAGCAGGGAAGGGAGAAGCATCCGAAAGCTCTTTCCGCCACGCCCTTTTTCTTGCCTGTGATATTTTCAGGAACAGGCAGCTTTATGAAGAGATAACCCGGAATCCCCTGAAACACCAGGAGATAGATATCCATTCCGACAGGGTTGATGAACTGCCTCCGGAGATACCTAATTCCGACCCGCACTTATGATAGACTATATTACAGGAAGAATAGCAGAGCTTTCACCCGCTTTTGTGATCATCGACAACGGGGGGATAGGATACTTCGCAAGCATATCGCTTTCCACCTATTCCCGGCTGGAGGGGAAATCAGATTGCAGGCTGCTTGTCCATGAAGTGATCAGGGAGGACAGCCATCAGCTTTACGGATTCTCCGACAAAGAGGAAAGAGATATGTTCAGATTGCTTATCACCGTATCGGGGGTTGGCGCAGGCACAGCAAGAATGATGCTCTCATCGCTCTCACACAACGAGCTTGAAAAGGCAATATTAGGATCTGATGTCAATTCTCTCAAAGGAATAAAGGGCATAGGAATCAAGACCGCCCAGAGAATAATTGTAGACCTGAAGGACAAGGTAGGTAAACAAACCGGAACAGGTGAAATATTTGCATTTACAGACAATACCAGACGTGAAGAAGCGTTATCTGCTTTAGTGATGCTTGGGTTTGGCAAAAGCGCTGTTTTGAAGGTACTCGACAGGATCATCAGGGATGAGAAAAACCTGACAGTTGAGGAACTGATCAAGAGAGCCCTTAAGAGCCTGTAAATAAGAATATTTTTCTCATTTGGGATCAGGGATATCATATAAAGATCTTCTGAAAGTAATATATTTTGTACTATTCGCTTCATTGTTACTTTATCCGGCTGAAGCAGATAGTCAGATATCTGCCCCCTCATCTGCTTCCGATACCACAGTCAGTACGCCTCTCAGGCTGAAAGACATTTCTGGTAATCCCTATGATGTATCATACCGCTCTCCTCTCTTTCTTAATTCACCGTCGAATATAATATCGGGCGCTGTTTATGATCCCGACAAGAATGAGTACATGATCTTCCAGAAAGTGGGTTCATTCAATTACAGGAATCCCGTATACATGTCGCCGGAGGAATATCGCAATTATCAGTTCAACAAGGAGATGAGGGATTACTGGCAGTCGAGAGTCAGAGGAGAGACCTCGGGCTTCAGGTCAGGCCTGATCCCGCAGATCGAACTGGGCGGAGCTACTTTCGATAAAGTATTCGGAAGCAATGTTATCAACATAGTGCCTCAGGGTTCGGCAGAGCTGGTTTTTGGCATTAACATATCGAGAACAGAAAATCCGACACTTTCCGAAAAACTAAGAACCATACCTACCTTCGACTTCAAGGAAAAGATCCAGATGAATGTTACCGGTACGATAGGCGACAAGATGCAGCTGGGTGTCAATTATAACACCGATGCCATGTTTGAGTTTGAGAACCGGACCAAGCTGGAGTATTCGGGCAAGGAGGACGAGATAATAAAGAAGATAGAAGTGGGTGATGTCACTCTGCCTCTGCCGGGAACACTTATCACAGGCAGCTACAGCCTTTTCGGCCTTAAAACCGAGATGCAGTTCGGCAAGCTTAACATGACCACCGTTCTGTCGCAGCAGAAGGGTGAGACATCAACTATCTCAGTAAAGGGCGGGGCCCAGCTGAGCGAGTTTGAAATTTATGCCGACGACTATGAAGCCAACAGGCACTTCTTTCTTGCACAGCATTTCAGGGATACATACGATGAGGCTCTCAGAAGTCTGCCTGCCGTTAGTTCCGGTTTGAATATCACCCGTATTGAAGTATGGATCACAAACAAGACGAGCAGTTACGAAGAGACGAGAAACATTGTTGCTTTCTCCGATCTTGCAGAGAACAGCAGTCATATTTACAACAAGGTTCCTGAATTTCAGGCTCCGCCCGGAGCCCAGAGGTTTCCCGACAACGCTGCAAACCAGCTCTACAGTCAGCTTCAGACGGGTTATTCGGGGATGAGGGATGTAGACCAGGTTACAAATGTCTTTGCTGCACTGTACCCGGGTTTTCAGATAGGGCGCGACTTTGAGAAGATAGAAAATGCAAGGAAGCTGAATGAAAGGGAATACACCCTGAATGCGCAGCTTGGCTATATATCGCTTAACACGGCGCTCAATACTGATGAGGTTCTCGCAGTAGCTTATGAATACACTCTCAACGGTCAGGTTTTCAAGGTTGGGGAGTTCTCAACCGATGGTATTGCCGCTCCTCAGGCTCTGGCGCTGAAACTTATAAAAGGAACCACTCTCAGTCCGAAATACCCGACATGGGATCTGATGATGAAAAATATTTATTCCCTTGGGTCCGGCCGGCTTGAAAGCGGTGATTTTCAGCTTAACATCCTTTATGAGGATGACAAGACCGGGAATGCCATAAATTATCTGCCCGAGGGAAGGATAGCAAATACAATTTTGCTTCAGGTGCTGGGACTGGATAATCTTAACAGTCAGCAGGACCGTCAGCCCGACGGTTATTTTGACTTTATCGACGGGGTCACCATAAATGTAAGCAGGGGAAAGATAGTCTTTCCGGTTATAGAACCTTTCGGCAATTACCTGAAGAGTCAGATAGCCGACAACCGGATAGCTGAAAAGTACATTTTCCAGGAACTTTACGATTCCACTCAGACCATAGCCAGGCAGATGGCTGAAAAGAACAAGTTTAAGATGACGGGGCAGTATTCTTCGGAATCCGGTTCGGAGATCAGGCTGAATGCCACAAATATTCCGGCCGGGTCAATTATTGTTACTGCCGGCGGAGTTACCCTGACTGAAAACGCTGATTACACGGTCGATTACAACATGGGTGTGGTTACTATCATCAATTCGGCTCTGATAGAATCGCAGACACCCATTCAGGTTTCCCTTGAGAGCAACCAGTTCTTCGGGTTTCAGACCAAGACTCTTGTAGGGACTCATCTCGATTACAGGTTCACCGACAATTTTAATGTGGGAGCGACGCTTCTTCATCTGAATGAACGGCCGTACACGCAGAAGGTCAATTTCGGAGAAGAGCCCATCTCAAACACTATATGGGGGCTAAACACATCATACAGAGGGCAGTCGCAGTTTCTTACAAAGCTTATTGACAGGATACCTCTTCTTGAAACAAAAACACCATCAAGCATATCATTCAACGGGGAATTTGCAGAGCTGATCCCTGGCCATTCACGCGCAATCTCAAACGCAGGCAACTCCTATATTGATGATTTTGAATCGAGTGAGATCCCGCTCGATCTTAAATCATTCAATGCCTGGTCAATCTCAAGCATCCCGCAGGGCCAGGATCAGCTGTTCCCCGAAGCTTCGCCCAACAACAATACAATCAGCGGTAACAACAGGGCAAAGTTATCATGGTATGT
>JAKLIJ010000166.1 GCA_022709665.1 Bacteroidota bacterium | reverse complement strand
TTCTGCAGTTCATCTTTCTGCTGCTGACCCGCTGGCTGCATTCTATATCGGTTCCCTGACATACAGCCATCCCTTTAACAAATGGTTCGACATATCCGCCGGCCTTTACCGGTACCAGGTAAATTCCTCACTGACCGACACACTTTTCGGAAGTTTTAATTACGGCGACCTTACCCTGGGCTTCGACTGGAACATTTTATATACAAAGATCTCCGCGGGAGCCCTGTTTTCAGAGGAGAGCCAGGGCTTTTACCAGGTCAGGAATTCAAGATATTTCCAGACGCCGGAGTTCTTCAGGGGAAAAGCCAGTATCTCATTCGATCCTTATGTAAACCTGATGTTCGGAACCCTCACCGAGGTTACCTCAACTGACGATACTACCTTTTATTATTCAGTTTCTTCACCATACCGGAAATGGAGGAACCAGGGCAATGGCAATGGCAATCCTCCGGGAAGCACAGTGAACACTACCTATTCCTATAATAACAAGTTAGGTCTGCTCGAGATCGACCTCGGACTGCCGGTCGACTTCAACACCGATTTTATGACCATCGGGGTGGAGCCTTCTTATGTCATACCCCTGTACGATGATTCGTATTATCCTGGCGCCAAAGGTTTCGTCCTTTCAATGAGCGTTATTTTCAGGATTTTCTAAATTTACACTGATGAACGTACTGATTGTTGAGGATGAGCTTAGCCTGGCAACGGAGATCGCTTCATTCCTTAAGTCGGAGAATTTCCTTTGCGATATGGCTATTACCGGCAATGAAGCCTCGGAGAAGATTGCCGTGAACCTTTATGATTTTATACTGCTCGACCTCGGACTTCCAGATTATAACGGCCTCGATCTTATTAAGGAAGCCCGTAAAGCCGGGAGCGAAGCCTCATTCATTATAATCACTGCAAGGGGAGCCGTCGAAGACAAAGTGAAAGGGCTCGATCTTGGAGCCGATGATTACATTGCCAAACCTTTTGCCCTGGTTGAACTTCTTTCGAGAATTAATGCTGTTGCACGAAGGAAATTCAGCATAGTCAGCCAGGATATCACCCTCGGGGAGTTCACAATGCAGGTCCAGGCCCGGAAACTTGTCTGCAACGGGGATCAGGTCGATCTGACAAAGAAGGAGTTTGATCTTTTACAGTACCTTGTTCTGAACCGGGGCAAGGTGCTTACCAGGCAGCAGCTTTACGAACATATCTGGGGAAATATTCTGGATGATCAGTACGACAGTAATTTTATTGACGTTCATATTAAGAATCTTCGCAGAAAACTTAACCTTCATACAGCTACCCCCTGGCTTGAAACGGTAAGGGGAGTGGGTTACAGGGTGAGCCCAGACTAACAAAGAATGGTTTTATATGCAGATGATCCGGCTAAAGACAAAGCTTGCCCTCTTCAACCTTCTCTCAAAGCTGGTCTTTACAGCTCTTTTCCTTGTCTTCCTTCCATGGATAATAGAAAGGATCAACCTGAGGCAGGTCGACAATGACCTGATCCAGAAAAGGGAAAAAACAATTGACCTTATTTCAGCAACCGGGATCGAGCCATTCATAAACTCCGACACAACAGGCGCTTTCGGAAGTTTCAACATTCTGAAGGAGGAATACATAAGCCTCGAGAAGACAGACGGCAGCGAGGAAATCAACGAGATAACGGTGAGCGACAGGATCATCGAGGACGAGGTGATCACCTACAGGGTGCTGAATTATACTTTTCAAGCCGATGGCGAAACCTATCTTCTCGAGATAGGAAAAAGCCTCGAAACCATTACCCGGGGGAGAAACAACATTTACAGGATCATCCTTGGCTTCCTGGCATTCATAATACTGATTACACTTGCTACCGACCTTCAGTATACCAGGTTGATTCTGAAACCACTGGAGCTTATCACAAAAAAGCTCAGGGAGATTTCAAGTCCAGCAAAGTTCGATATGAATCCCGTTAAGACAAATACATCCGATTTCGCAGCTCTCGACAAGGCGCTGATCGAACTGATGGTTAAGATCGAGGATTCATTCCGCAAGGAAAAGGATATAACAGTCAATATATCTCATGAGCTCATGACGCCAATATCTGTTATGAGAAGCAAGCTTGAAAATATACTTTTTCAGAAAGAAACCGGAGAGGAAACTGCAATAAAGATCGAAGAGTCGCTCAAGACACTTCAGAGGCTTCAGAGTCTGGTCAATTCACTGCTCATGATAGCCAGGATAGAGAGCCGTCAGTACCTTCTTGAAGAAACGGTTGAAGTGGCTGACCTTCTTGCTGAAATTACGGATGAGCTGAGACCGGTTGCTGAGGATAAGAAGGTAGAATTGAAGGAAGAGTTTAATGATAAAGGTAGTTTCACTAAGGCAAACAGGCCTCTGTTGTTTTCAATGTTCTACAATGTAATTAACAATGCAGTAAAGAATACAGGTCAGGACGGCAGGATAACCGTCGGAACAGCTTTGACTGCCGGTGTTTTCAGTGTTAAAATATCCGATTCCGGAAGGGGCATGACTAAGAAACAGCTCGATAATCTCTTCTCCCGCTTCAGTTCACGAAGGGAAAATGACGAAGACGGAACGGGCATAGGACTGGCAATTGCAAAATCGATAGCTGACCTGCACGGGATTGACGTTTCAGTTTCATCCACACCCGATAAAGGAACGGATTTTTCTTTCATATTTCCTAAAAATTCATGAAATGTTCATTTTGGCTGGATATTTTTGTCAGGTCAAACAATTAATCTAAAGCAGGAAATTATGAAGAAAATATTCTTAACATTCTTAGCGGCAGCGTTTATGCTGGTTTTCGCAGGTTGTGACAAAACAAATGACGGCAACGGACGTCTTGTTGTAAATATAACCGATGCTCCTTTCCCCGTCGACATGGTGGAATCGGCTGAAGTTACAATCACAAAGCTGGAGATAAGGAAGGCCGGAGACGGAATAAGCGATGAATGTCCCTTTGAAGTGATCTGGGAAGGATCGGAAATCTTTAATCTTCTCGACCTCAGGAACGGAGTTGTTGCCGGATTGCTCGACATCGAGATCCCTGCAGGTGAATATGACCTTCTGAGGCTTTACGTGGATGAAGCCAGCCTTAAGGTGAAGGATGGGGAGAGTTACACGGTTAAGGTGCCGAGCGGCCGTCAGACCGGCATCAAAGTATTCATCAGTCCCGGACTGGTTGTTGAGGGAGGACTGACCACCGAGATGATCCTTGATTTTGATCTGTCAAATTCATTTGTAATGCAGGGCAATATGAACAGTCCGGCAGGAATAAAAGGCTTCCATTTCAAGCCGGTTATAAGGGCGGTCAACAATTCGAAGGCAGGAAGGCTTGAGGGTAAGGTGACCAATAAGGATGGAGTGAAAATTAAGGAGGCATCTGTTACTGTCAGACAGGATACCGTGGTTGCTACAGCAGTGGCCGACACCATGGGATACTATGCAATCCTAGGACTGCCTTCGGGCTCCTACTCGGTGACAGCCGCAAAGGAAAATTTTGATACCCTTGAGGTTAAGGATGTTATTA
>JAKLIJ010000165.1 GCA_022709665.1 Bacteroidota bacterium | reverse complement strand
AAAGGACCCCGGCAAAAACAGGAACAAAAGAAGAATGAATGATCTTTTCATTTCCAAACAATTAAAGCTATACCGGGTGCATTTTTTCCCTCCGCCGGCATTACCCGGATCAGGTCTTAGGGTATGATCTCAGCCCGTAGTATTAAGGCACCCCGTAAATGATGACACAAAGTTACATCTTTTAATATAAACATAACAGACAATTGCATTTTTTGTTAAATTGCCGTAAAAAACGGGGAAATTTTATGAAGACTCTTCTTGAGAAACTTAACTACAGGGGACAGAAAAGGATAGTGGTGATGAATTCTGATGAGAATTTCACCCTGGCATCTGGAGATGAGCTCAGGGATGTTCAGGTAGACAATGGAATTGACCAGCGGTTTCCCTATGAATTCATGCTGATATTTGTAAGGAAGATCGCGGAGGTGAGGGAGATTGCACCGCTTGCATTGCATAATCTTGTCGATGACGGGATTCTGTGGTTTTGTTACCAGAAGAAGAGTTCAAAAAAAGGAAGTTCCGAGCTGAACAGGGATCATGGTTGGAAACCCTTGAACGACATGGATTTCTATGGAATGAGGATGGTGTCGCTGAACGAGGAATGGTCGGCTCTGCGGTTCAGGAACATCAAGTATATCAAAGCGACATCGTCAATGTTCCCGAAGAAAGGCTGAAGTAAAAAAAGGGGTATAATATGATCAGGACCAGCAAAATAGAGACGCCCCTCGGAGATATGGCGGCAGCTGCCACAAAGGAAGGGATCTGCCTTCTCGAGTTCACCGACAGGCCTGCCCTTGAATCCGAATTCAACAAACTCGCGCTTACCTTTAATGAGACAGTCAAACCCGGCACCAACAAGCACCTGAGGGCGTTGAAGAAGCAGTTGAAGGAGTATTTCAGGGGAAAGCGCAGGGATTTCATGCTTGATTTGATAACTCCCGGCACAGATTTCCAACGTGAGGTTTGGGAATCGCTTAAGAAGATACCCTACGGTGAGACCATTTCATATCTTGAACAGGCCCGGATAATGAACAATCCAGGGGCTTTCAGGGCTGTTGCAGGAGCAAATGCCTCGAACCGTATAGCCATAGTGATCCCCTGCCACAGAGTGATAGGTTCCGACGGCGACCTGGTGGGTTACGGTGGAGGGCTCGAAAGAAAAAAATGGCTGATCGACCACGAAAGGAAGTTTTCAGGGAAGCCGGTCGACGGCATCCTTTTCTGAACACATGAAATTGACAACAGGAGTCCGTGACCATTTCCGGATACAAACCAACTTACCTGACCATGGCTGCAAAAATAAGATACAATTCTATTATCCTGATGATTGTAACAGCATCTCTCGCCGGTATTTCAGGATGTTCCTCCTCAAGGCAGGGTTCTGTGGGAGACCTTTCATCCGCACCCAACTGGAAAAACCTGTACTTTTTTCATTCGGGCGACAGCACATGGATTGTCAGACCGGTAACTGAAGCCGGAAATCATTTTGCCGGGATAATATACAAATCCGAATCAGTAAAGAAGAACCGTCAGGTGAGGATCTATGCAGAACCTCTTTCTGCGGTTAAGATAGAAAACGGACGTCTTACAGTTCCTATGGAAAATATTGTAAAGGTTGAGAATCACAGAATTGGTCCGGGTGTAATAATCGGCTCCATTGGTCTGCTCGGTCTTTTGTTTTTATTACCTGCCATACTCTGACCAGGTCATCCGGGGCGGACACAGCGAATGAGGGGCCTGGTCCTCTTTAAGCAGACTTCTTCTTTCTTATCCCCTTAACCACCAGATAAACTGCAAACAGTATCCCCAGCGCTATAAGGATATTGTCGATATACGGGAAGATCTTATCCTTAATGTCATAAATATAATACCCGATCAAAGCAAGTATTATGTTCCATATTCCCGCGCCGGCGACGGTGTAGATTATAAAATCCTTTATATTCATATTTGCAAGTCCGGCCGGTATTGATATAAGTTGCCTGACAGCCGGAACAAGGCGCCCGATGAAGGTGGATGTTTTTCCATTTCGGATAAAGTACTCTTCGGCGTGAACCACTTTATCTTTGGAAAGTAGCAGCATTTTCCCGATAGTTGAATCGGAGAATTTGTAAACCAGCGGCCGGCCCAGGTATTTTGCGAGGTAGTAGTTTACAAGGGCTCCAATAAGAGCTCCGACAGTGCCGGCAATAACCACGAGGAACACGTTCAGATCGCCTTCTGCAGCTTTATACGCCGCAAACGGAATCACGACCTCCGAGGGAAAAGGGATGAACGAGCTCTCGATAATCATCAGAAAAGCAATTGTAAAATAGTTCAGATTGGCCATATACCAATCCACCACGGTTTGAATCAACTCCATCATCTTGCTTTAATATCGATAATCAGAACATTGACTGAAAGGGGATCAATACTTGTATCCACCCTTCTTCCCTTCAAAACAACAGGAGCTGACAGAGGTCTGACAGTTTCTCCTCCGGCAACGGAATTGAAGTCCTCCTTGTTTGCCGATTTGAGAGTCTGCTTTACTGCGTTTCCGGTATAGGGCAGCCTTCCAAGGTCGAGCCGGACCGGAACAGGTAAGTCAGTCGAATTGACAATTTTAACATACAGCTTCCCCTTTTTCCAGTCGAGACTACTACTTGCATACATCCCGTTCTGTCCCGAGAGCGCTTTCCCTTCAGAGAGTGCAGGAACAATGCGGGTACCGCTGTAATTTGAAAATATTTTCTGTACGTAATAGTTAGGGCTTCCCATCACTTTGAGGTTATCGAACCATATAAGGTCGGGGCGCCACTGCCAGGCATCAGTATGGGCAAGAAGCGGCGCGTATGATGCCATATGAACCACATCGGCGTTTCGTTCCAGACCTGTCATAAATGCCGCCTCGCAAAGTGCGCTATACCATGTATTTCTTGATTCCGGATCGGCCCCTTCCTTCCCGTGGGCGGCATATTCACCTGCAAATACCTTGATCCCGTTACGGTCGTAGTTGTCGTACCTTGCCGCATTCTGAAGGAACCATTCCGGAGGCATGTAATAATGCTCGTCAATCAGGTCGGGTGAAAGTTTTCTCAGTTCGTTCCAGCCGTACTCGAACATCCTGCCAGCTGACGACGGACCGGAGCCTGACACTATTTTTATTTCAGGATGGTTTTTTTTGAGAACCTTCTCGAACTCCCTGTATCTTTCAATATACTGTTCATCCCATTGTTCGTTTCCTATTCCAAGATATTTCAGGTTGAACTTTCCGGGGTGGCCCATCCCAGCCCTTAATCCGCCCCAGCGGGTTGATGTTTCGCCGTTGGCAAACTCAATAAGGTCGAGTGCATCCTGTATATAGGTGTCGAGTTCTTCAAGAGGCACCACCTCGGCTGCATTGAACTGGCACGACATTCCGCAGTTGAGAATAGGAAGAGGTTCTGCACCTATATCCTCAGCAAGAAGAAAATACTCATAAAATCCGAGTCCGAACGACTGGAAATAATCCGGAGTCTGCCGGTTTCTGATCTCCACATTCCAGCGGTTCATAATCATTTTTCTGTCTTCGGCCGGCCCCACGGTTTTCTTCCACTGATATCTGTTTTCAAGTGTTCTTCCCTCGACAATACAGCCGCCGGGG
>JAKLIJ010000164.1 GCA_022709665.1 Bacteroidota bacterium | reverse complement strand
TTACGGCTGCAGTGATGGCTTTTCTTTCCTATTCGATTGTCTATCTTGGTATAGGATTGATGCAGGAAGGCAATCTGGCAGGCATGAACTGGCAGAATTACGTTTGGTTTGCAGGAAACGGTGTACTGCTGTTTCTGAGCTATCCGCTCATATTTGTCTTTGAGAAGACATTTGGATTTCTCTCGGATGCAACGCTGTTTGAGCTGGCTGATACAAACCAGCCATTGTTAAGAAAGCTGGCAGAAGAGGCGCCGGGTTCTTTCCAGCATTCACTTCAGGTTGCCAACCTTGCGGAAGAAGCTGCCCGGGAGATAGGCGCAAATAATCTGCTGGCCAGGACGGGAGCCTTGTACCATGATATCGGAAAGACATTTCACTCTGAATATTTCATTGAGAACCAGGCAGAAGGATTCAGTCCTCACGATCAGATAGAACCTCTCGAGAGTGCTGAAATAATTACAGGGCATGTAAAGAAGGGGATGGAGCTTGCTAAGAAATACAATCTTCCTTCAGCTATAGTCGAATTTATTCAGACTCATCATGGGACGGGCGTGGCATATTACTTTTTCAAGAAGTATCTCGACAAGAACCCTAAATCAACCGATATGGAAAAGCATTTTGCCTACGGTGGTCCCAGGCCCTTGTCGAAGGAAACAGCGATAGTTATGATGGCTGATGCTGTGGAGGCTTCTTCAAGGAGCCTTGCCAACTATTCGGAGGAAAACATAAGCGAGCTTGTCGAAAGGATAATCTATATACAGGAGCAGGACGGTCAGTTTGCTGAAACACCTCTTACCTTCAAGGATGTTTCAGATATAAAGAAGGTATTTATAAAGCGTCTTTCGAATATATATCATGCGAGAATAGCTTATCCCAAAAGGGAGACATCCAGGGGTTAGCGCATGTCGATTATCTCTGCATTCCTGTATTTTGCCGTTGAGAAGGCAAATTCAGAATCTTCCGGCTGATGTGTAAGGTCATAGCCGCTTATTTTCAGCATAACGGTTATGCCGTTCTTATATTTATATTCAAGTCCTTTCAGTTCAAGCCCGGGTTTGCCTATTTCGAGCCTGATCCTGACGTGATCGCTGTTGATATCTTCAGGATAAAGGTCAATAAGGTATGATCCCGTTCTCTCCTCAAGAAGGCGCGACTTGTAATCCTTTTTCCAGATGGAAAAAATGGAAGAAGGTTTCGCCATGAACGATTCGTCGTTTTTCTCCGGTTTTGTAATAGTCACTTCCTCTACATCAGGAAGGTAGCTCCACATGTTCGATCCGTTGTACCATATTGTGTTTTCAGGCAATTCAAGCCTGTAGCGGTCCTTGCTCAGAACGGCAGAACCCTTTATGCTGTTGCTCGTGCCTTCCACCTGGTCGGCAGTTTCCATTGTAAATTGAATCGACACCGAGGGCGCCTTGGTTGCTTTGGAGGAGAAGTTCTCGAGTACTTTAACGGCCTCCGGATCGTTCTGTGCAGAGAGGTTCAGCGATGCTGCGGCGAGTATGAATATTGAAAGAAGTCTTTTCATCCGGGTCTTTTTATTCAAGGCTCTTCAAAATCTGTTCCAAATGTGAATAATCTGAAATCAGAACGTCTCTTGCCTTGCTTCCCTCGAACGGTCCTACCACTCCGGCTGCTTCAAGCTGGTCGATCAGGCGGCCTGCCCTGTTGTAACCGATCGAAAGTTTTCTCTGGATCAGTGATGTTGAACCCTGCTGATGCTGGATAACAAGTCGGGCGGCTTCCTCGAACATGGGATCTCTCTTACGCAGGTCGACTTCCTGTGAGCCTCCCTCGCTGTCGTCTATATATTCCGGAAGGTGCATGGCATCGGGGTAACCCTGCTGTGACCCGATGAATTCCGTAAGTTCTTCAATTTCTTTTGTGTCGATGAATGCACATTGCACCCTTATAGGCTCTGCGCCTGAAGAGACCAGCATATCGCCCCGGCCTACCAGTCTGTCGGCCCCGGTGGCATCGATGATGGTCCTTGAGTCGATCGATGAGAATACCCTGAAAGCTATTCGCGTAGGGAAGTTGGCTTTGATGAACCCTGTAATAATATTGGTAGAAGGCCGCTGGGTAGAAATAATAAGGTGTATGCCTATTGCCCTTGCGAGCTGGGCGAGTCGCCCGATCGGGGGTTCGATCTCCCTTCCTGCTGTCATGATAAGGTCGGCAAACTCATCAATTATAAGAACTATGTATGGAAGGTAGCGGTGGCCTTTTTCAGGATTGAGCCTTCTGGAAATGAATTTCTCGTTATACTCCTTTATAGCCCTGGCCTGAGCATCTTTCATCAACTCGAGCCGGTTATCCATTTCAATGCACAGTGAATTGAGTGTGTTTATCACCTTCTGGGTGTCGGTAATGATTGCATCTTCCTCTCCGGGAAGTTTCGCAAGAAAATGTCGCTCTATTTTTGCATAGAGAGGAAGTTCAACTCTTTTAGGGTCTATTAGTACAAATTTTACTTCCGACGGGTGCTTCTTGAACAGAAGGGAAGTAATTATAGCGTTTATTCCAACCGATTTTCCCTGTCCGGTGGCGCCAGCAACCAGAAGGTGAGGCATCTTGGTCAGATCGACTATAAAGGGTTCATTGGTGATTGTCCGCCCAAGGGCAAGCGCAAGGTCGAATTTTGATTCCTGGAAAGCCTTTGAGGTGATAAGTGATTTCATCGAAACGATCTCAGGCCTCTTGTTGGGGACTTCTATACCCACTGTTCCACGTCCGGGAATGGGGGCTATTATTCTGATACCCAGGGCCGAGAGATTCAGTGCGATGTCGTTTTCAAGCGATTTGATTCGTGCTACGCGTATTCCTCTTTCAGGAACTATCTCATAAAGAGTGACTGTAGGCCCTACGGTAGCTGAAATATGTTTTATTGTAATGTTGTGATCTCCCAGTGTTTTGATAATATTCTCCTTGTTATCTATTACCTCCCTGTCATCGAATTCATATTCCGATTTATGGTCGGTGAGAAGCGCCACTGGGGGAAATTTGTATCTCGAAAGGTCGAGACGCGGGTCATAGTTCTCCATCATCCTCTGAACCTCGTGATCGGGGAGGACATCAGTTGCTTCCGGTCTGTTGATATTGATTGGAACACTTTCCGGTGGTCTGACTATCTGTCCGTCCCTTCCGAGGACATGGACAATGGGACCCCGTGATGATTCAGAGTTATAGTCTTCTCCTGAAGGACGGTTAACTATGAATTCCAATTCGCTTTTTTCTTCTTCTTCCTCTTCTTCTTCTTCAGTCTCATCATTTTTTCCCTCATCATCTTCCTCCCCGGATATCCCGGTTTTATCGGAAGCAACACCGGAAGAACCTGAATGTATTGAAGGAATGGCGTTTTTGATAGTTGAAGGAATTGTTCTTGTAAAGGTTTCCGGTTTGAATTTCAGGGCAAAGATAAGGTACCCTATTGTAAGAAAGATAAGGATAATACCTGTTCCGATTTTTCCCGCGAAGGAGTTAAACCATTCAGTGATCTTGAATCCCTGGGCTCCACCCGGGCCGCTGCCAAGGTATCCGTCAGCCTTTCCGAAGACAAAACCCAGGATAAGGGAAATGATGATAGCGGCAAAGGTAAGTTTGACGATGAGCTTCCA
>JAKLIJ010000163.1 GCA_022709665.1 Bacteroidota bacterium | reverse complement strand
AGTCCGCTGTACTTGGTAAGGGTAAAGAGATTAGTCATCTGCACATAAAGGTTTACATTTCTTATCTGGGCTTTGCCAACGAAATCTTTAGGAAGGGTGTAGCCCAGCCGCAGTGTCTTGAGTTTCAGGAACGAGCCATCCTCAACAAAGGCTGAGTTGGAGTTCTGTGAGTTGGAGTTCTGGTCGAGCATCGGAAGAACCGCATCAGCATTATCATCAAGGTAGGGACTGCCCCATGACTTGTAAAGTGCATTTTTGCTCAGACCGCCGTTGAACTGACCATAATCGATCCACCTTGTCACATAGTTGATGATCTCATTGCCATAGCTGCCATAGAAGAACATGTTCAGGTCGAAATTGCCATAGCCGAGGTCGATGTTCAGACCACCTGTGATATCAGGATGAGGATTACCGATGAAAGTCATGTCGCTGGGATCGATAATATCGTCGGCCTCGTCCATTACTCCGTCGCCGTCTGAATCAATTGTAAGCTGATTCTTGTATTTGAAATGTCCGGGAGCATTATAGTCGGTGCTTCCAAAAGCGGGATGGGCGGCGGCTTCAGCGGGAGTCTGGAAAATTCCTTCCACCTCATAACCGTAGAATTCAGGATATGCAGTGCCCACGTAAGCGCGGGAATATTCAACCTGGCGCTCTTGAGTACCCGGGATATAGCTAACACCCGGTGCAAGCGCTGTTATCTCATTCTTATAGTGAGACAGGGTCAGTTTCAGTCCATACCTGAATTTGCCCTCAAGAGCTGAATTCCTGTAACCAAGTTCCACGTCGAAACCGGTGTTTTTCATTTCGGCAATATTAATAAAAGGCTCTTCGAGAACACCGACAACGTTCGGGATAGGCTGCTGGAAGAGCATGTCGCTTGTATTCCTCTGCCACATGTCGAATGCGAAGGTCATATTGTTGTTTAACAGCATGGCATCTATACCCACGTTCATTGTAGTAGTGGTCTCCCATGTAACATCGGGGTTGCCGAGTGTAGAGGGCTGGAATCCCGTAATAGCTGCCGTGTTGGAACCATCAAGGGCATATGAAGCTGTGTATTTGTTTGATGCATAAGTTGAATAGGAATTGTAGTTACCTATCCTGTCATTACCTGACATACCCCATCCTGCTCTCATTTTCAGGAAGTTGAGCCATCCCTTCGTGCCCTGCATAAAGTTCTCTTCAGAGATTGTCCATCCGACTGAAGCAGCAGGGAAAACGCCATACCTGTTGTTGGGTCCGAACCTGGAAGAGCCGTCACGACGGATTGTTCCTTCAACAAGATATCTGCCCTTGTAGTCATAGTTCACCCGTCCGAACAATGAGAAAAGCGACCATTCTGAACCATATCCAGAATTATCCTTGTTTATCTCACCTGCGTTAAGCCACATGTATTCGGGGTCCTCTGAAAAATACTGGCTTCTGCTTGCGCCTGATTCCTCGTACTTGTTATCAATGGCTTCGGTACCAAGAACAATATTCAGTTTGTGATCGTTAGCAATTGTTGTAATGTAGTTAAGTGTATTCGTCCAGTTCCATTGCAGGTCAAAATTAGAGCTGATACTGTGTCCGTTTACCTTGTTAGGTTCTGAATGTTCATAGGTCGGGATTGTAAAATATTTTCCGTTCCACTGTCCGAAATTATATCCAAACAAAGTCTTTGCAGTAAGGCCTTTTAACAATGTGACTTCACCGAAAAAGTTACCGAGCGCCCTGGCCCACTGGCCTTCATTATTTCTGGCCCTGTACAGATCAGCGACCGGGTTCGATGCATTACCCATCTCAGGGGCTCTGGATCCTGCAAAGTTACCTCCGATATCATACACCGGAATAATTGATTGTGCCCTGTAGGCCTGTGAGATAGGGGTTCCTTCACCGGATTGTCCGAGATTTCCATGTTCATTAATGTATATAGCCTGCAGCGACTGGCCGGCTTTGAACCATTTATTGACCTGAACGTCTGAATTGATCCTGAAAGTATATCTCTTGAAATTTGTATGGATAAGCAGACCATCTTCATTCAGGTAATTACCCGAGAATGCATATGATGACTTGTTTCCACCGCCTCTCACTGAAAGGTCATACTCCTGTGTAATGCCTTTCTGATATATCTCATCATACCAGTTGGTTCCTTCCTTGTTTGCCCTGTAAATCTGGCGGTCGGGATAGCTGTAGAGGTCAGGGTTCACAGCCGGATCACCTTCCATCGCCCCTCCGGGCAGGATATAATCAGGGATAACCGGGCTTGTTCCTGAACCGTATTGAACGTGGTCAGGAGCAACTCCCCTGTTCTTGTAAGAGAGCCACACTGCCTCTGCATATTCAGTGGGATTGAGAAGTTCGTACTGGTTGGCGCTCGTAATCATCCCTGTTCTGACATTGAAGTCGATAGTTGCTTCCTGTCCTGCGCGGCCGCGCTTGGTTGTAATAATAATAACACCGTTGGCGCCCCTGGCTCCGTAAATGGCAGCCGAAGCAGCATCCTTAAGGATGGAGATGGATTCAATGTCGTTTGAACTAATATTGTTACCTGTGCCGGAGGGAACGCCGTCAATAACATACAATGGTTCTGAATCATTAATTGTACCAATACCGCGGATTCTGATGATGGCATCTCCCCCGGGACGGTTTTCTGAATTCACGGTCACCCCCGAAGCTTGTCCCTGGAGGCGCGACATTACCGAAGGAGCAGGTACTGCAGCCTGAAGGGCATCATCCTGCACAGTCGAAATTGAACCGGAAAGGTTCTTTCTCACCTGGGTGGTATATCCGACAACAACAATTTCCTCGAGTGCCGAAAGTGTTTCGGCCAGGACAACATTTATTGAAGTCTGGCTGCCTACAGTGATCTCCTGGGCGGTATAACCTACAAATGAAAAGGAAAGAATGGAGGCGGAAGAGGCCACATTCAGTGTATAACCCCCGTCGACGTTGGTGATTGCCCCGTTTGTCGTTCCTTTTTCTACAACGTTAACACCGGGAAGCGGAGCTCCAGTGTTGTCGGTGACACGACCGGAAACAGAGATTCTCTGAGGGTCGTCAGAAGGGACACTCCCCGCGTAAGCGGTAGATGCCAGGAGAATCCCCATCATTAACAGGATTGTAATCTGTTTCAGACCCGACCCCGTTAATTTCAGGGCAGAGTGCAGGAAACCAGATACCTTTTGTTTTTTTGTCATAAGATTTTCAGGTTTAATTTTAGAAAAATTCATGCCTTAATATAAATACAGTAAGCTCTTGATATTAATATTCAAGACTCAACAAGAAGTAGCCGTTGAAGGCATAATAGAAAAAGGGGATTAGGATGAATTGATTTTTTTCATACTTTCAGGTTTAAGGTTAGTAAAAAGAAGAGTCATCGACACCAAATATACTAAAAAATTCTAAAGTTTCGAAAAGCAAAAAAATATTGATTCTTAATTACCGGCATTTAAACAACAGACTAAAGGTGCATAGTGTTCAATTAACCGGAGAGGCTGTTTGAGCGGCTAATATTTTACCTATTGATTAAATAATAGTAAATTTGCAATCCTGATTTTATTGAAATTTTGATGGCGACAGACTTTTACAGTGATTCCCCCGGCGCAGGATGTTCGATACCTCCTCTCGTGAACAGGAAGACCAGATCCTATCCCACGAAGGTGAAGGCAGGAGAAATAATCTTTGG
>JAKLIJ010000162.1 GCA_022709665.1 Bacteroidota bacterium | reverse complement strand
AGCTTGTATGGATGCAGGGTATAGGACCGGATCTGGGAGCCCCATTCAATTTTTTTCTTTTCCCCTTCAATCTTTGCCTGTTCCTCCTGCAGTTTCCTGAGTTCCAGTTCATAGAGCTGCGATTTGAGGATCCTCATGGCATTTTCCTTGTTGTTGAGCTGCGACCTGGTTTCCTGATTTTCTATCACTATGCCGGTTGGATGGTGCCGCAGCCTTACGGCCGTTTCTACCTTGTTTACATTCTGGCCACCTGCACCGCTCGACCTGTATGTTTCCCAGGTTATGTCGGCAGGGTTGACCTCGATCTCTATATTATTGTCCACCAGCGGTGTTATAAAGACTGATGCGAAGGTAGTCTGGCGTTTCCCCTGGGCGTTGAATGGAGAGATCCTCACAAGCCTGTGGACCCCATTTTCGCTTTTCAGGTAGCCATAAGCTCTTTCTCCCTCTATTTCGAGGGTTACCGATTTGACTCCAACCTCATCGCCCGGCAGAAAATCAAGCTCCCGGACCTTGTAATCATTTCTTTCGGCCCACCTCAGATACATCCTCATGAGCATTGATGCCCAATCGTTGCTTTCGGTTCCTCCTGCTCCCGAGTTGATCTTCAGTATTGCTCCCAGCTGGTCCTCCTCCTTCTGAAGCATGTTTCTCACTTCAAGATCTTCTATAAGTGAAAGGCTGAGGTCATACTGTTTGTCCACCTCCTCCTCGGAAGCTTCTCCCTCCCTGAAAAAATCAAAGATCACCTGAAGGTCCTCAAATCCCTGGTTTACCTTTTCATAACTAACGGTCCAGCTTTTTATCTGAGAAATTTCCCTGAGAAGCTCCTCAGCCGCTTTCGGATCATCCCAGAAGCCGGGCTTCTGAGTCAGGAGTTCCTTTTCCTTTATCTGATTTATTCTGCCTTCGATGTCAAAGATACCTCCTCAACGCATCGCGGCGTTCCGAAAGGTCCTTTATCTGTTCAATAGTTGTCATAGTTGGGTTTTGGGCAAATTTAGAATTTTTTAAACAATTAATATCTTTATGATCTCATAAGAGGCAAAACAGGGCAATGGACTGCCGCAATATTGACTGATGCTGAAATCCTGTCTGTACCGTAATCTGGTTGAAGCCGGCTGTGATGAAGCAGGCCGGGGCTGTCTTGCCGGTCCGGTAGCTGCGGCCGCGGTCATTCTTCCCAAAAACTACAAACATCCCGTATTGAACGACTCAAAGAAGCTGACTGCACGGCAGAGGTCGGAGCTGAGGGAAGAGATTATGAAGTCGGCCATTGCGTGGAAAGTAGCCTTTGTAGACAATCACGAGATTGATGAGATCAACATACTGAGGGCATCCATAAAAGCCATGCACCTTGCAATTGAGGGGTTGTCGAGGCAGCCTCAGTTCCTTCTGATCGACGGGAACAGGTTTGTACCGTACAGGGATATCGGCTACAGGACGATAATAAAGGGCGATGGCCTCTATTACCCGATAGCCGCCGCTTCTGTTCTTGCAAAAACTTTCCGTGACGAGTATATGGAAAAGATTCACGGGGAATATCCTGTTTACGGGTGGAACAGGAACAAGGGCTACCCGACGTCGTTTCACAGGGAGGCCATCCTTACCCACGGCATCTCTCCATACCACCGCAAATCATTTACCCTGTTCAACACCCAGCTTACCATTGAATTTTAAAATATAGAGTTATCTTTGACGCTTGACTTTTCAAATCCTAAATAATTCTTTTATGAAGAAATATATTCTTGTTCTTGTTGCACTGATTGCAGGTCTGGGTACAAAGGCTGTTCCGGATGAAGGTATGTGGGTTCTTCCGCTGATCGAGAAGCTCAATATCGGTAAAATGACCGAGCTGGGGCTGAAACTCTCGGCCGAAGACATTTACAGCATGAACAATGCAAGTATTAAGGATGCCATAGTGATTTTTGGAGGCGGTTGCACAGGTGAAATAGTATCTTCACAGGGACTTCTTCTCACTAACCATCATTGCGGTTACGGGCAGATCCAGGCTCACAGCAGTGTTGAGCACGATTACCTTAAGGACGGATTCTGGGCGATGACCAGGGAACAGGAGCTTCCTAATCCTAATCTCTCGGTCACCTTCCTTATCAGGATCGAGGACGTAACAGACCAGGTAATGGCAGCCGTTAAGGACGGGATGAGTGAGAAGGAAAGGACTTCGGCGATCAATGAAGTACGGAAGACTATTGAGAGCAGGGCTGCTGAAGGAACGCATTACAGGGCTGCTGTCTCATCATTTTACGGAGGCAATTACTTTTATCTTCTTGTTTATGAAAGGTACAACGATGTAAGGTTTGTAGGCGCTCCCCCTTCGTCGATAGGCAAGTTTGGATTCGACACCGACAACTGGGAATGGCCGCGTCATACCGGAGATTTCAGTGTCTTCAGGGTATACAGCGGTCCTGACGGCAAACCGGCGCCTTATTCGGCCGAAAACATTCCTCTCAAGCCAAAACACTGGCTGCCCGTGTCGCTGAAAGACCTTAACAAAGGTGATTTCGCAATGATACTGGGCTATCCCGGCAGGACACAGAGATATGCAACATCGTGGGAAGTTGATGAACTTCTTAAAATAACCCATCCCAACAGGATAAAGATCCGCGGTATCCGCCAGGAAATACTCATGGCCGATATGCAGGCCGACGAAAAAGTAAATATTCAGTATGCTTCAAAGTATTCGGGATCGTCAAACTACTGGAAATACTCTATTGGCCAGAAAGCTGGTCTCGAAAGACTTAATGTAAAGGCAAAGAAGCAGGAGACAGAAAACCAGTTCAATAACTGGATCTCTGCCAATCCCGGTAAGAAGGCCCTGTATGGTGAAGCGCTGAATCTTATAAGCAGGTCGGTCGAAGGCAAGGCGGAATTTACAAATGCACAGCAGTATATAAACGAATGTTTCCTGAATGGTTGTGAGATCCTCGATATGGATGCAGTGGCGAGTGCCATGATCAGCGCCCTGAAGGTCGGAGACAACAACCAGGTTGCTGACCTTAAGAACAGAATGACCGAATATATCGCTTCTTTTTATAAGGACTACAATCCCCCTACCGACAGGAAGGCAATGAAAGCAATGTTGAAGCTGTACCGGGAAGATGTTCCGGCAAAATTCCACCCGGATTTCTACACAACGGTCGTCGACAAGAAGTTCAAGGGGAATATCGACAGGTATGTTGATGATCTTTTTGAAAGGTCGGTGTTTGCCGGCGAGCAGAAGCTTATGGCATTTCTTGAGAAACCTTCGCTTAAGGTTCTTGAGAATGACCCCGTACACCTGATCTCGGCTTCTATCGATAAGATTAGCCGTGAAGTATCGGGCAGCCTTTCGAATTTCGACGATGATCTGACGACCGGCCGGAGACTGTGGATTGCTGCGCTGAGGGAAATGGCTCCGGAAAAGACTCTTTATCCCGACGCCAACTCTACCATGAGACTGACATACGGCACGATAGAGGATTATGATCCGAAGGATGCGGTTACCTATAAATATTATACCACACTTCAGGGAGTCATCGACAAATACAAGCCGGGCGACTATGAGTTTGATCTTCCGCAGAGGCTTATCGACCTCAACAACAGGAAGGAATTTGGAAGATATGCCTCATCAAGGGGATATATGCCTGTTTGTTTTCTTACCACCAACGACATTACGGGTGGAAACTCGGGCAGTCCTGTTCTGAATGCCGATGGTGAACTTATAGGGCTTGCCTTCGACGGCAACTGGGAAGCAATGAGTGGCGACCTTGCCTATGAAACGGAAC
>JAKLIJ010000161.1 GCA_022709665.1 Bacteroidota bacterium | reverse complement strand
ATCCCCGCCATGGATCACTGTTATAATATTTTTCATCCCTCCAGCCCAGCATATTGACTGTCGCAAAAACCGGTCTGCCTATTTTCCCCGAATCGATTGCATACTTGACCCGCTGAACAGGTTTATACCATCGTCTCTGACATATGACGCCGATCTGCCTGTTATATTTCTCTGCTGCTTCAAGCATTGCATCACAATCTTCAAGAGTGGATGCAAAGGGCTTTTCAATGAGGACATGAGTTCCGGCTTCCATGGCAGCAACAGCAGGCTCCTTATGGAAAGGATGAGGAGTGCAGATTACAACTACATCAACACCCTCTTTCTGAACCATTTCCGATACATCGGTATAACCTTTTATTTTATATTTCCCGGCAAAAGCTTCAGCCTTTTCTCTTTTCGAACTGCAAACCGCCGTAAATTCTGATTCAACGAGCCTCGACAGCGCAGCTGCATGAATATCGGTCACTTTGCCGACGCCGACAATTGCTGTTTTAAGTTTCTCTTTCATAAGTACAAGGTTACAGTGGATATTTTACCGGATCATTCTCAATATTTCTGACGCTTTTCCCTTTGTGTCCCTTCGTGTGTACTTAGTGCTCTTTGTGGTTAAGGAAAATTTTTATTTAACCACAAAGGGCACAAAGGTTTACACAAAGGTCACAAAGGATTATTAACCGGAACAACCAAATTTTTCAGGGTATCAGTACCACCTTGATCAATCCCGGCTCTTTGTTGTACAGTCGCCGGAACCATTCTGCTCCTTCAGAAAGAGGTGCTTCAGCAGAAAGAAGAGGTTCTACCCTGATCTCTTTCCTTGCAATCATATCAAGTACTGCCGGATATTCTCCGCATATGGCACAACTTCCCTGAATCTTTATCTGGCGGGTTACAACACTCTGCAGGGGCATTGTTACTGACGGAGACAGATTCCCGACCAGTGTAACGGTCCCTCCTTTTCTCACACATTCGACAGCAGTAGAAACCGTATCCTCAGTACCAACAGCTTCGAATACCATGTCGGCTCCCCTTCCGGAAGTTAAAGAAAGTATCTCCTCTTTTATATCCTGCTTCTGAGGATCGAATGCATAATCGGCGCCTAACTGTACAGCCAGTTTTAACTTTACCGGATCTTTATCTGCGGCAATGATCTTACCGCAACCCTTTGATCTGAGCACCTGGATCAGGAATAAACCTATCATACCGGAACCGATAACGGCTACGGAATCGTTCCATCCCGGAGAAGAAAGTTCCACGGCATGTGCCGCAACCGCAACAGGTTCAACCATTGCAGCCTGGGTAAACGATACCTCATCGGGCAGCCTGTAAAGGATATGCTGTGGCACATTTACAAATTCAGCGAAAGCTCCATGACGCCTGTATTCCTTCGGAGAAACACCCAGTACCATCCTGTTATCGCTGAGATTATAAAGGCCCTTCAGGGTGTACCAGTCGTCCAAAGGATAAATAGTTGAATCAAAGGTGACCCTGTCGCCCTTTTTCCATGTCCTGACATTTTTCCCTCTATCCTCAATGATCCCTGCAGCCTCATGTCCCATAATAATCGGAGGTATACGCCTGCCGGTGCTTCCGTCCATACCATGAACATCGCTTCCGCATATCCCGACTGCCTTAACCCGTATCAGAACTTCATCATCAGCGATAGCCGGATCAGGCCAATCACGGTAGACAAACCTGTTATATTCTTCAAGGACAAGTGCTTTCATCCGTAAAATGATCAATTATTATCTGATTCCGGCAATCTGTGCTTATTATTTTTTTTCTGCCGTCATAAAAAATTCAACTGTACCTCCATCCATTATCTCCTGATGAGTAATATATGTCCTGTCAAGTTCCTTTCCGTTAAGTAGCAACTTATTGATATATTTATTGTTAACGGAAGCTTGCGGAGCTTTCACAGTAAAATATTTCCCGGGAGCCACTTCAATTTTTGCTTCTTTCACAAGTGGTGATCCGAACTGGTATTTCAACTCTGCCGGATTAACAGGATAAAATCCAAGGGCACTGAAGACATACCATGCCGACATCTGTCCGCAATCTTCATTTCCGCATAAACCGTCGGGAGAATTTTTATACATGGTTGTCTGGATCTCCCTGTTCAGTTCCTGGGTCCGCCATGGTCTGCCTGCATAGTTGAAGAGAAAGCTTGTATGATGGCCGGGCTCATTCCCATGGGCATATGCACCGATCAGTCCTGAAATGTCGGCCGATGCTTCTTCTCCCTTCACCCCTTCCTCTACCCGGAATAAATGTTCAAGCTTATCCGCAAAGGCATCCTTTCCTCCCAGCAGATCTATCAGACCTTCAACATTCTGAGGCACAAGCCAGAGATATTGCCAGGCATTTCCTTCGGTATAGTCGCTGCCTTCATGTTTTGAAAAAGCCGGATCAAAAGGTGTTGTCCATTCTCCATTACTCAGCTTACCCCGCATAAAGCCTGTTTCAGGATCAAAATAATTCCTGAAATTTTCCGAACGTTTCCTGAAATATGCGGCATCTTCTTTTTTTCCAAGCTTTTCGGCTGCTGCAGCTACCGACCAGTCGTCTATGGCAATTTCAAGAGCTTTTGCAACCGACTGCTGTATCTTATCTGCAGGCATATACCCAAGCTTATCGTGGAATCCCATCCCGTCGCGATCGAACATCGAGCTGGCTTTCATGGCTTCAAACGCCAGTTCCCGGTCGAAATCTCCGATATCTTTGAGGATGGCTTCTGCAACGGGAGGAATTGCATGATTACCCACCATGCAGAAGGTTTCATTGCCTTCAAGCTCCCATACCGGAAGCAGCTTGTCCTGGCTGTAATGGTCGAGCATCGATTTAACCATATCATTTACTCTCGGAGCCTGGAAAATCGTAAACAGCGGATGAAGAGCCCTGTATGTATCCCATAATGAAAATACAGTGTAACGCTTATATCCATCTGCCTTCATGGTAGTCCCTTTCGTTCCCTTGAACTCACCGTTAAGGTCAGAAAATAAAGCCGGGGCGATCATTGTATGATAAAGGGCGGTATAGAAAACTGTTTTCTGATCAGGATCATCTGAGATGATCTTTATCTTCGACAGTTCCTTTTCCCAGGCGTCGGAAGCCTCACTTCTGGTTTTATCAAAATCCCATCCCGGTAATGATGAATCGAGATTGGCAATAGCATTTTCCACACTTACCGATGATATCCCCACTTTAATAAGCACTTCCTTCCCGCTGAATTTTAAATAACCGACAGTTTTTTCATCTCCTCCCACAGTTTTTATTTCTGAGGAAATTACAGGCTCGGAGAATCTCGCGGCAAAATATACATGTTGATCGGCGGCCCAGCCTTTTGATAAACGGGTGCCGGTGATCAGTGATTTGTCGGCTAAGGTCAAGGATGTCTTATATGGAGCGTCCCAGTTGATAGCAAATCCTATATTAATTATCAGACCGGGATCAGCGTTTTCAGGAAAAGTATATTTGTGGAATCCGGCTCTTTCAGTAACGGTGAATTCGGCTTTTATGCCGTTATTCATTATCACAGAATAATAACCCGGTTCAGCTTCTTCGTTCTTATGGTTATATCTGCCTGCATACCGGGTAACAAAATCAGCATTTTTCTCCCCGGTGTTGAAAGTAACCTGCGAGGTAACGGGCAGGAAAGAAATATCTGCAAGGTCGCCGATGCCTGTTCCGCTGAGGTGAAGGTGACTGAATCCGGCGATAACCGAATCTGAATAGTGGTATCCCGAGCACCAGTCCCAGCCCTGGGTGCCATTGTCCGGGCTCAGCTGGATCTGCCCGAAGGGCCATGCAGCTCCCGG
>JAKLIJ010000160.1 GCA_022709665.1 Bacteroidota bacterium | reverse complement strand
AGTTCTCAACGGAATTAATCTGTATGTTCAGGGGATTTGAGGTATCGCCCTCGAAGAGCATGGCTCCGTTGCCGAGGTCAAAATCATACCGCGACCAGAGATCCCTGTCAATTCTCATGTCTCCGGAACCGGTTTCAGTCGGGCCTTTGTAATCTGAACGGGGTGCTCTGGCTTTCCTGTCAATTGCATCAGGGCTCTCATCAATCGCCTCGGCGATACCTATTCCAGCCTGCTGGAAGACCCTGATATTTTCTTCCTGTCCGTCATTCCTGTTTTTCAGGATGATGGCTTGGGGATAAGCCCCCGATTTACCTGTTCCGTCGGTAGCCATAACCGCAATACTCCCGTCCTCGCCCGGCGAGAAGTTGCCAAATGCTCCCGTAGCGCCTGCATCTATTACCCCAATCACACCTATATCGGAACCGGCCTCCTCGAGGAATTTCTTCACGGTATCCAGTGCGTAGGCAGTTGCCGTATTACAGGCAATAACGATTGCCTTGACAGGCTTCTTGTCGGTCTGCGGCGAGGCAGCGTCACCGGAACGGTAGTATTTGTTGCCCAGCAGGAACTGCACGTCTTTAATGACATGTTCAATAAGCAGTTCGGTATTGTTTTCCAGCGAGTAGCTTCCATAGGGCATGTTTGCCAGGTCTCCCATATAGATATATGACTCATGTGCAAGTCCTTCGTGCTGAACGATGTCAGCCAGAACCGAGAGTCCGCCTGTTCCTGAATCAAATACTCCCACAGGCAGGGCCGGATCGCTGGAAGGATAGCTTTTAAAGTCGACATAGAAGAAGCTGCTCCGGTGATTGAGGACTGCATCCTTGATGTTTTCAGGCCTGTTGCAGGAGAGAAAAAGCAGGGAGAGAAGCAGTGCGGTACGGCTGAGTATATTAAACAGCAGATGTTTCATTGCAAAAGGGATATCCCTCGTTTGGTCAGTGTGAATTTAGCATCAAAAGGTGAGAACCGCAATCACTCCTGCTGAAGAAGTATAAATCGGGCAGAAGGTGATTAAACATCATTTCAGTAAATACTCCCTGTACAAGGTGATCAGAATCACGAAATATTTTTTTGATTTCCGGGTCGTAGTAATCGTAAAACCGTTATTTTTGTTTCGTCATTTCCCGAAATGAAATGGAAGCAAAACCGGCGAGAAAGAAATATTACACCACTGATCAGGAAAAGCTTGCCAGGTATGCCAAGGCCCTTTCTCATCCGGTAAGGGTGTTCGTTATGGATTTCCTGGCCAACAATTTGGATAAGTGTTGTTACAGCGGGGATATGGCAGAAGAGTTGCCAATTGCCCGGTCAACACTCTCCGAACACCTTAAGGAGCTGAAGAAGGCCGGTCTGATACAGGGAGAGATTAATCCGCCATACATAAAGTATTGTATCAACCGTGAGAACTGGGATGAGGCGAAGCTTTTGCTAAGCAGATTCTTCATGAGATAAAAAAATTTATGACGGCATTTCGCCGTTTTACGAAATAACGATAAGGAGAAAATGGAAATCATGATTCTGGGCCCGGGGTGCCCAAAATGCAAAACCCTTGAGAAGCTGACCCGGGAGGTTGTTGAACAGAGCGGGATTGATGCCACTGTAACCAAGGTGGACGATATTGTAGCGATAATGAATTACGGCGTGATGACTACGCCTGCGCTCGTAATTGACGGAAAGGTTGTGGTCAAGGGAAGGGTGCCGTCAGCAGAAGAGATAAAGAGACTTATAACCGCATAAAACTGTACCGATATGAAGAGACTGATCCCGGTTTTTGCTGTTGTCGGGATAGCTGCAGCAGCAATTGCAATTTTTGCTTTCAGGGGAGGCGATCCCCGCGTGGAAGAAAAGGCTGATGGGTTTTCAAAAGATAAGGTGGAGGTATTCTATTTTCACCTGACACGGCGGTGTGTCACATGCCAGGCCGTTGAGAACGTGGCCAGGGATGCCGTGAAGGAGCTCTACCCCGCGGAAGTCGAAAAGGGTACCGTTGTTTTCAGAACCCTTAACATCGAGGACAAGTCCTCCGAGGCTGACGCCAAACGGGTAAATGCCACAGGCCAGTGTCTGCTGATAGTAAGCGGCGATACCAGGATTGACCTGACAAGCGAAGGCTTCATGAATGCAAGGAACAGCCCGGAGAAACTCAGGGAAGAGATCAAAAAGGCGATAGATCCGTTGCTTAAAGCATTGACGGTCAACTGATGGAGCTTCTTCAGAAGATACTTGAGAACTCACAGTATGCTTTCCTGACGGCGGCCATTCTGGGGCTGATGACTGCCATCAGTCCATGTCCGCTGGCAACAAATATTTCAGCCATCGGATACATCAGTCGTGACCTGGATGACAGGAGGAGAGTCTTCCTTAACGGTCTGGTGTACACCCTGGGACGGGCAATAACATATGTTGGGATTGCGCTCATAATCTTCTTTGGCGCCAGTCAGATGGACATTTCAGGCTGGTTTCAGAGATGGGGAGAAAAGATTCTCGGCCCGGCGCTCATTTTAATTGGCCTCTTCATGCTTGATTTCATCAGGCTCAGGATGCCTGGTTCCATGGGTTCTTTTGCTGAAAAAATAGGAGAGAAGGGCCGGAAAAGCTACCTGAACACACTTTTACTCGGGATTCTCTTTGCCATGGCATTCTGTCCCTACAGTGGTGTTCTTTACTTCGTCATGCTGATTCCAATGACAGTAGCAAGCGCCGAAGGGCTTTATCTTCCTGTGGTTTTTGCAATTGCTACCGGCATACCTGTTATTATCTTCGCATGGTTTCTTGCCTATGCAGTCAGCAATGTGGGGAGAATGTACAACCGGATCAAAACCTTCGAGATATGGTTTCGCAGGGTGGTGGCAATACTGTTTATCGGAGTAGGGATATACTATATTACAGTAACCTTTTTGTAAAAAAATTTATAATTATATTTCGGGTTTTTGCGAAATGATAATCTTCAACGTTATATGGAACTGAAAAAAGAACTGAAGATCCTGTTGTGGATCATAGTTGTATTTGTCTTCGCGTTTTTCATGCCTATTGAAAGCGCCCGGTTCAACACTGCAGTCACGGCCACCTTTGACCTGGTGAAGTGGTATGCCAGGGAGCATGTGATCCTATGCCTGTTACCTGCATTTTTCATTGCAGGGGTCATTTCAGTGTTTGTGAGCCAGGGATCCGTAATAAAATACTTTGGAGCCAATGCTAAGAAATGGCTGGCCTATACAGTAGCCGCCGGATCCGGCACAATACTGGCAGTATGTTCCTGCACTATTCTTCCGCTTTTTTCCAGCATTCACAAGCGTGGAGCAGGTCTTGGTCCGGCAATAGCTTTCCTGTATTCCGGTCCGGCTATTAATATTCTTGCCATCATTCTTACTGCCCGGATACTTGGGTTTGAAATGGGTGTTGCCCGGGTCATCGGCGCAGTCTCATTCAGCATTATAATTGGTTTGTTGATGTCACTGATATACAGGAAGGAGGAAAAGATTAAAAAGGAAGAGCAGATGAATATTATCCCGGAACCGGAAAAGAGGCCGATTTGGCAGACCATGACACACTTCTTTACCCTCGTTTTTATTCTGGTGTTTGCAAACTGGGGAAGTCCGTCAGCTGATGACTCCTCAAGTGCGTGGTACTATATCTTTACATACAAATGGTACATAACTGGATTTTTCAGCCTGGTGCTTGCCTGGTCACTGATCAAAATTCTTAAGATCAAATGGCAGTGGGTTCTCGCCGCGGTAGTTGCTACAATTGTGTCGGTGCTGCTTTCCAATGCATTTGTTGAAAGTGCAAAAATGAGGCCTCTGGTTCCAATGGCAGTCGGCATAGCTGCGCTCAGTGTAATTACACTTCTGGACAAGAGGGATGAG
>JAKLIJ010000016.1 GCA_022709665.1 Bacteroidota bacterium | reverse complement strand
CCCAGTAGAATGATTGCTTTTCCTGAATTCAGTTTCGATAGTATCTTCTCTTCCAACAGCCTTGTAACCATATTTTAGGGAATATAATCCCTAAATATAGGTATTTTTTGGGAATACAATCCCCAAAAGAAGATTTTTCTCCTTTCTTCAATTTATTATGGTGGTGATCTTTTAAAATTTCATCTGTTCCGTAAATAGGCGATGGATCAGCCCCATAACATCACCCCAGCATAATGCAAAGTCCCCGGGAATAGGCAGGGCAGCCTCTTTTTCCATCTTTTTTGCGGCCTCTCTGACCGGACCTGAAGGAAAACCCGTTTTGGCTGTTCTGCTCAGATTGTAGCGGATGCTGGCAGGGAAATCCTGAATGCGGTAATCCAGGGTATGTTCAAGGATTTCACGCGATGGTTTAGTGCCTGACAGACCCGTCAGCTTTTCGATGAGGATCTCAAGTTCAGGATGATTGACCTCAGGACGTATCCTGATAAGTGTTTCAAGGATCTTCTTAAGCAGTCCCGAGTCGGTAAAACTGATTGTAAGTATGGAGTAATAAGGATCATCGTAATAGTATAAACCACCCTTCTGCTTGATTGGAGCATTGAATCCGAGGATCTCGCTTCGCATGACACGGATATCGTCCCTGATCGTTCTTTCAGATACTGAACTTTCCCGCCCGCGGTATTCGGTCAGAGCTTCGGAACACCTGCCGATAAGTTCTTCCAGCGACCACCTTCTCCTTCCTCCGTAAAGACAGGAATTGATGGTTTTGTAACGGATCAGGGCATTAAGGTTTGACGGCATATAAAAAAGATTTTATAATGCAGAAAGACTGCAGTACTACAAGTTTCATTTGTACAATAAAGATAAGAAAGTCTTGCAAGTCATGCAGGTCTTGCAATTCGTGCAAGTCAAAAAAAGACATACACCGGCTGCACGACCGCAAGACCGCAAGACTGCATGACCGCAAGACAACTATAGTGATCTTTCAACTATTAACCAAATAATCCAAGTCATGAAAACAACAACCACTCAATTCACCTCTTACGGCAATCTTGCCATTGTCCAGTTCACTGTTGAACCATTTGCAACATTCCCTTTCAGTCCGGGAGTTCCCGAACTCAAAACCGGAGGCCTGGTCATCACTGAGGCAACTGGAGCAGGGATTGTGGGAACCCTTACTGCAATCAACAACACGGGTTCATATCTGCTTCTGACCGATGCCGACGTCCTGACTGGCGCAAAGCAGAACAGGGTTCTAAACAAGTCTGTCCTGCTGAACCCGATGTCCAAAACACCTCTCGACGTATCGTGCGTGGAAAGAAGAAGATGGCATTACACCTCGGGTAACTTTGACAATTCAGGAAATGCAGCCGATCCCGACCTGCGGAGGGAAAAAGCTTCGCCTTCCGCTTCAGGGATGAGGGTTGACGGATTCGGAATGGATGACACCCAGATGAGGGTTTGGGACCATGTCAGGCTTAAAATGTCGATGATGAATTTTGAAAGCAGTACCGAAAGCTATTCCGAATTGCAGGAATTCAGGATGAACGAGAAGCGCCGCGAGTTTCCCGAATGCGAACCGGAGAAGGAATCAAACGGAATGGCTGTCTTCATGGATTCAAAGGTTCTATGCGCCGACATATTCGGAACCAAAGAGGTATACCAATATTATTTCCCGATGCTGAGGGATTCCGCTTTCCGGATGGCACAGACAGGAAGAAGTCAGAAACGCCCCGACAAACATGAAGCTTTTTACAAAGTAATGGAAGCTATCGATAACCTGGGAACTGCATCCAGGCGCCCTGAGGAAACATACAGAGGATCAGGTTTGTTCAGCATAGCGGAGAACGACAGCATGGTGGGATTCGAGCTAACCATGCTAGGGCAGATGATCCATAGCGCGGTATTTGCAAGGCAATGAAAGACGTGCTGAATAGCGGTAATATCATAATGATATTATTTTAATATCATTTATATATCTTTTTAATATTATTATGAAATCACAAGAACTTAGATCATTGAAAAAAATTACGATTTGAAATCCTCTTCACAAATAATTCACTTAAGGTTGTATTTAGTAATAATATTAAAATTGGGGGTACGGCTCCTATCCCAGTCAGTCAGCTGTGGTAAAAATGCTATTTTCAAATCAAGTAAGTAAATAACACGCAATATTAGAAATTCAACAAATCAGTTTTGAGTTTATCTGAATGCTTGTAAAGATGTCTGGACCATAAAAAAATGTTAATTTTAGCGAACTGACGCTTAGGAAAGTCTAATATTTAGTTTGTATTGGAAATTGTGAATGTTCTTTTATTTTCGGTTTTGTCCGCCATTATGATAAATCCTTATGAGAGATATTGAAATAAGACTATTTGCTTTTGAATGGCTTAAACAGCAAACAGAAATCCATGGTGATGTACTTCCTCGGAAATTACTTACAAAGGGTTTCTGCTTAAGTGGGGCAATTTTTTCACTTGTCGGACCACAGGGTATTTGGAAACCAAAATCTATGAATCTGCCACTTTCCATTACTTCACTGCTGGGAGGAAGATATCCAGACACCATTGATGAGAAAGGTGAGATCTTTGATTACAAGTACCGGGGAACAAATCCATTTCATCCGGATAATGTAGGTTTGCGAGAATTAATGAATCATAAAATCCCTTTAATATGCTTTTTAAGAATAGCTGAAAACAAGTATGTACCATTATGGCCTGCTTATATTGTTAAGGAAAACCGGTATGCTCTCTCATTTTCAGTAGTTTTTGATGACATTGCATATTTATTAAAACGACCTGAACTGGAAACAGCAGCTCAACCTATTGTAAATAATTCCAGAAGGGAATATATTACGGTAACCTCACTCCAGAGAGTCCATCAAAAAGAATTCAGAGAAAAAGTATTAAAGGCTTACAGAAATCAATGTACTCTCTGCAGGTTAAGGCATGTAGAGCTCCTGGATGCGGCTCATATAATAAGCGATAAGGAAGATTTCGGTGATCCTGTAATTGAAAATGGGCTTTCATTATGCAAGATACATCATTCAGCATTCGATCAAAATATTATAGGCATAACTCCTAACTATCAGGTAAAGATTAGAAAAGATATTCTCGAAGAGATTGACGGCCCTATGCTAAAGTATGGTCTTCAGTCTTTGGATAACGAATCACTTTATTTACCAATGCACAAGGACAATTGGCCAGATAGAGAAAGACTGGAAATCAGATATAAGCGATTTCAATCAGCTATGTAATTGGGCTTCAGAAGCCTGCCAAATCACAACCCACGGACAAGTTTGCCATCGACAAAGCAGGGATAGGGCTGATTAATAAGATCAAAGACAAAATTCAGTTGTTTCATTGTAAGTCTGCCAGCGTGGGATTCAATTATTAGCTTTGCGGCTTTTTCATTCGATTTTTTATTTGCGAGAATCCTGGTGTTTCAACTCCATAGAGTCTTGCAAGATCTGAATCGAACATCACTTTATATCCTTTGATTTCATAAATAAGGGAACTTAAATTTGCTTTTTCGATATCAGTTACATATGAACTGTATAATTGCCGGCCTTACTGGCAGGGGACTTCCACGATCCAGTTGAGTAAAATATTCCATTAGGGTAGTTTTCTTTTTTTATTTGACTTAATGCCAATAAAAGCGTATATTTGTCACTATTAATACATATTTCACGCCATTATATGAAATCACGTTCTATAAAAAACGCTATTATTAGGAAGAGTAAATCTGCCGCCGGTAGAATAATCGTTCTTACAGGAGCAAGACAGACTGGTAAATCCACCCTTGCAAAACTTGGCTTCCCGGAAATGACCTATATTGCCCTTGATGATCCGATGATGTCCGGACAGTATGCATCCCTTACAGCTTCACAATGGAAGCATCTTTATCCAAGCGCTGTTCTGGATGAGGTACAGAAGGTGCCATCGGTTATTGAAAGCGTAAAAGCGGTTCATGACGGATTTGAAGATACCCGGTACCTGCTTACAGGTTCGAGCCAGCTGCTGCTTCTTAGCAAAGTCCGGGAGACACTTGCCGGCAGATGTACAATTTATGAGTTGTTTCCCCTGACACTTCCGGAAATGCTTACAGGCAGCTGGAATGAAGAAGTAAAGCCTTCCTTCTTTCAAAGTTATATTGCTTCGGCTTTACTGCCTGACATCCTGCCTTCATTTAAAATGGATAAGGATTATGCTGCCAAACAGGATGCTTTCAGGCATTACCTTGAATTCGGCGGATACCCTGCCCTGGTAAAGCCCGGTATGAGCAATGATGACAGGAAAGAATGGCTGGCCGGCTATGTCCGCACTTATCTTGAAAGAGATGTAAGGGACCTTGCAAATTTCAGGGTCCTCGAACCTTTTGTTAAGATCCAGAGAATGACCTCGCTCCTGACCGGGGAACTAATAAACTTTTCGGATCTTGCAAGAGAGGCCGGAGTAACTGCAAATACAGCACAGAAATTCCTTAGATACCTCGAGATAAGCTACCAGACCATCCAGCTTCAGCCATGGACAAGAAACAAAATAAAGAGACTGACACGAAGCCCGAAGCTCCACTTCCTTGATCCGGGGGTTCAAAGGGCTGTGATTAAAAAAACCGGAATACAATCGGGCAATGAATATGAAAGCGCTGTTGTGGCCGAAATCTACAAACAGATTAAGAATAATAATCTGCCCCTGTCCATGTATCATTTGCGCACTGTCGACGGAAGAGAGACAGACCTTATCCTCGAAACCGAAAACGGATATATTGCAATTGAGATAAAAATGTCGGACAATGTAACTAGTCAGGATGGACGACATCTCAGGGGATTACAGGATATCCTCGATAAACCCGTTATCAAGTCGTTCGTCCTGAGCAACGACGACAATATCAGGGATCTTGGGGAAAATATTCTTGCCCTGCCTTCAGCATTTTTTCTGACTTAAAGATTAAAAGCGTGCAGTCCTTGGTCTGACTCGGTCAACAACGTGATTGACGGCAATAACTGAAATGTATTCCATAAATAGATTATAGACCACCGTTTTATGTTTGCATTGCCAATAGTTTTGAATCGTTAAAAACAAATAATTTATCATGGATACGGAAATATTATTAATCATAGGCGGAACTTTGGTGGCTTGCATTTCAGTGCATTTTGCCACTAAATATTTTCTCGTGAAAGTCCATCAAAAAGAACTGATGGATAAAGCTTGCCAGTTGGCAGCACTCGAGCAGAAAATTACCGAACAGAAGATCAGGGAGGAATCCCGGAAAGAAAGTATCGAGGAGGCAAAGATAGCCATGCTCGACTCCTTCAAATCAGCAGCGGCTGATGCCCTGGGACAGAACAACAAACAATTCCTCGATCTTGCCCAGACGCAATTCTCGGCACATAAATCCGAAGCCGGGACTGATCTTGAAAACAGGAAGAAAGCAATCGAGGACCTTCTGAAACCTGTAAAGGAGGCTATTGAGACCTATAAGACCAAGGTAGAAGAACTCGGGAACAATTCAAGTGTTTCCTTCGGGAAGGTTGCTGAAATGATGGAGAAAATACAGGCTACCCACAGCAGTCTCCAGCGCGAAACAGGAGCGCTGGTTAACGCTTTGCGGAATCCCAGGGTAAGGGGCAGATGGGGTGAGATCGGGCTTAAAAGGCTTGTCGAGTTTTCGGGCATGTCTGCCCATTGCGATTTTGTTGAACAGGTTGTTAGTGATGGCGATGACGATGCCATGCTGAAGCCTGACATGATAATCAATCTTCCGGGAAATGCACATGTCGTTGTTGATTCAAAACTGCCTCTCGATGCCTACCTTGAAGCTCTCGAGACTGAAGATGAAAATACCAGGAACCAGCTGATAGTAAAACATGCCAAAGCTCTCCGCGACAGGATCAACAAGCTTAGCAAAAAGCAGTACTGGTCGCAGTTTGATAATTCACCCGACTTTGTGGTGCTTTATATGGAAATCGAATCGGCTTTCAATGCAGCCCTCATGACCGATAAAAACCTGCTTCAGGATGCAATCAACAACAAGATCATCCTTGCGACACCTACAACACTGATAGTTATCCTGAAATCGGTGGCAATGTCGTGGCAGCAGCACAGCGTTACCCAAAACGCCCTTGAAATCCAGAATACAGCAATCGAATTACATTCCAGACTTATAACTTTTTCCGAATACCTGAAGGATATCGGCGAGGGACTCAAAACAGCGCTGACAAACTACAATAAGGCGATCGGATCTTACACCGGCAGGCTTCTTCCCCAGGGAAAGAAACTGGAGGAACTTGGAGCCACTTCAAACAAGAAGGAAATAACGGATATCAAAATGATTGAAGATACGGTCAGGATGGCAAGGGATGAGGGCGTGAAGTAGTGACGGTGTGAAGGCGTAAAGGCGTAAAAGCGAGACGACACTAAAGTCTTTTCACTATCTTTAGGATGAAATCATAAAACCGTAAAGAATAATGCTTGGATCTATCATTGGAGATATTATCGGCTCAACCTACGAATTCAAAAATGCAGGAAGGTATGATTTCGATCCCTTCCCACTGGGCTCGGATTTTACGGATGACACTGTGCTTACCCTTGCCGTTTCAGATGCAATCCTCAGCAAAAGGCCTTATGGCGAGGTGATACATGAATACGCGGTAAGCTACCCCAACCGGGGCTATGGCTTAAGCTTCAGAAACTGGATACATATGGACAATCCCAGGCCTTATGGCAGTTTCGGCAACGGATCGGCAATGAGGGTCAGCCCCGCAGGCTGGGCATTCGACAGCCTCGAAAAGACAATAGGAGAAGCACGAAAAACCGCAGAATGCACCCATAACCACCCCGAAGGGATCAAGGGAGCCGAAGCTGTCGCTTCTGCTGTCTTCCTTGCTGGAATGAAATCGTCAAAAAAGGAGATCAGGGACTTCATTGTAAAAAGGTTCCATTATAAGCTTGACAGAACCCTTGAAGAAATAAAACCTTACTATGATTTCAATGAAACCTGCCAGCAAACTGTTCCCGAAGCCCTGACCTGCTTCCTGGAATCTGATGATTTTGAGGATGCCATCAGAAAAGCCATCTGGCTGGGAGGCGACAGCGATACCCTTGCCTGTATTACCGGAGGGATAGCAGAAGCATTTTACGGCACTATCAGAAAGGACTGGGTCGAAAACGCTCTCAGCATTCTGCCGGAAGAACTTCGGTCGCTGACAGAGAGGTTCAGGGAGAATTATAAATAGGGTTAGGAAGTCTTGCGGTCTTGCGGTCTTGCGGTCATTGGCTGCGCGGCATTCAACCGTCATTGAATAACTATCGAATGCCTGTCCTCCCTAAATAAGCACCTGCCTCGCATAGGCAACACAGGTCCTGACTTCCTTTACTGAATCTGACCACTTCGGAACAGGATACTCAAGTTCTATGTCGGCATGCTTTGGCCAGCCTTCTTCATTCGCATGTTTCTTAAGGAGAAGAAGAACATCGGCAAGCGGTACCTCCCCCTGGCCCCAGACCTGGTTTTCATTGGGGGGATTGGTATTGGGACCAGTCTTGTCCTTAACGTGAACACTGAAAATCCGGTTGTGATATTTCTCAATAAAATCAACAGGATTCAGCCCGGTAGATCCAAAATAATGTCCGCAGTCGAAATTCAGCATTACTGCCGGTGATGTTGCAAGCACTTCATCCACATTGAAATTTTTATCGGCAAACTGAAAATGATTATGCATGATTGCATACATCCCGTGCTTTTCGGCGAAGGGTCCAAGACGCTTTGCTGCTTCAATACCCGATTCTTCAGTAATGCCCTTTGCTCCAAGCGCTTTGGCCGCATTGAAGGCATAATCTATCTCACCATCCGACCATCCTGCCGGTGCAAACTTGGCTATATGGATTCCAATACCTGCATCCCTGAACATCTTACCAAGCTCCTCAAACTTTGCCATAGGAGCCGACAGACGCCACTTTACCTGTTCCTCCGTTGTGCCTACAATCATGGCAACAATCATCTGCCATACCGGCGGATCAACGCTCTTCCTGAACTGTTCAAGTGTCATGTTGTACTGTTTGGTCATGGCATCAAGTCTGGCCTTGGCTTCGGGCGGTAAGGGATCAGGCAACTCCACAGGACTTGGAGGAAGCCCGGCCCACGACTCGGCGACTTCGCCCATAAGCTCGATTGAACTTATTCCTGCATCCTTGCAGTACTGAAGTATGTTCTCCGCACTTCCCGGTTTATCACGCCAACTGTAGGTTATTACACCAATCTGCACCCCCCCGAATTTCGAGTCGGGAAAATTTCCTTCATTTTCCGGGGCCGGAGCCTGTGAGTTACTCTGACAGCTGTTTGCAACAGGCAAAACTGCCAATGCTGCCGCACCGATTGCTGTTGTTCCGATGAACTGCCGCCTCGATACCAGACCGGCCTTTCTGATCTCTTGTGTCATGGTTGATTGAATTATTGGGATGATGACAAATATAACAAAACACAGGTCATAACAAAAGACATTGTCTGCATAAATTCAAATGAATAAAAAAAGGGATCCAACCGGATCCCTCTGGAAACTATTCTCGTTGACAGGATTACTTCAGGCTGTCAACATGTTTCTTTACAGACGACTTCAGGTTCGAGGCCTTGTTGACGTGAATGATGTTCTTCTTTGCCAGCTTGTCGAGCATCGAATTGACCTTCGGCAGCATGGTGCCGGCTTCTTCCTTGTTTGACGTGCTGCGGATCTTCTTCAGGGCATTTCGCATAGTCTTAGCGTAATACCTGTTGTTCTCATTCTTTGTCTTATCCTGCCTTATCCTTTTCTCGGACGACTTATGATTTGCCATTATCAGTAATGTAATTATCTTGTAAATTAGTAGTCCATAGGGGAATCGAACCCCTGTTACCAGGATGAAAACCTGACGTCCTAACCACTAGACGAATGGACCGTTTAAAGAACTTTTAAATGCGGATGCAAAGAAACAATCTTTTTTTTTATCTGCAAAATATTTTATTTAAATAAATTGATCATGCAAGCAACTCCTCGGCCAGCAGTTTAAGGTTGCAGCCGCCAAAATCGCCGGAACTCATGAAAAGCCAGACCGGGAAGCCAGGTTTCATCTTTTTTATGTGATCCGTCATCATGTCCGGGTCATCATAAACCGTCAGGTTGTTTCCTCCGAATCCCTCCTTAATCATGTCGGGGGAGAGAGGATCCAGCTTCTTCAAATCAAACTGTCGAGGATTGAAATAAACAATAGCATTTGTTGCCTTTTCCAGGCTTCCTTTATAGAAGGGGAGAAAGCTCCTGCTCAGGCTCGAAAAAGTGTGAAGCTCAAAGCATGCCACCAGGTTGCGGCCCGGAAACCGTTCTGCCACCGCCTCCACCGTTGCCTTCACTTTCGAGGGCGAATGGGCAAAATCATAAAAGAAGATGCCTTTTTCGTTCTCCTTTATCAGTTGCAGTCTGCCTGATGTTCCACTGAAACTGGCAATGGCGTCATAGAATCTGTCTTCGCTGATACCCGCTGCCAGACATGCCTCCCTGGCAGCTGACAGGTTCTGCATATTATGCCAGCCGAAAAAATGCAGAGGTATTGTCCGGCTTAGGGTAACGGCATAGAAACCAGCAGCGTTCTGAAAATGGGCATGAACACTGTATGGGATCTTTTTAATGTCGCCCCTTGACGATTCAGCTATCTTTTTCACTTCCTCGTCGTCCTCAAAATAAACAAGTGTCCCTCCCGGACTTATTTTATCTGCAAATATCCTGAACTGCTCCACATAATTGTCAAAAGTCGGAAAGACGTTCATGTGGTCCCAGGCGATTCCGTTGAGCACTGCAATGTCGGGCATGTAAAGGTGGAACTTGGGCCGGCGGTCGATGGGAGAAGTCAGGTATTCATCACCTTCAAGCACTGCGAATTCCGAGTCGTCCGACAGGCTCACCATTGTTTCATAGCCTTCAATTGAAGATCCGACCATGTAATCGAACCGTATCCCGAGAGTCTTCATCACATGCATTATCATTGCGGTAGTGGTTGTCTTTCCATGGCTTCCGGCTATCACTATCCTTTTTTTGTTCCCGGTCTGTTCCCTCAGGAATTCAGGGAAGGACATAATCTTTAGTCCCAGCTCAGCGGCCCGCAACAGTTCAGGATTTTCGGCCCTGGCATGCATTCCAAGGATCACAATTCCTATATCAGGAGTGATTTTATCAGGATGCCATCCGGGTACCTCAGGGAGCAGGCCCTGCGCTGCCAGCCGTGAACGTGAGGGTTCGAATATCTCATCATCCGAACCGGTTATGTTATGACCTTTACGATGGAGGGCAATGGCAAGGTTATGCATCACCGCTCCGCCGATAGCAATGAAATGTATCCTCATTCTATACGTCGCAAATCTGAATGCACTTCCTCAGGGAAGCCAGCTTGTCCTGCTGGGCAGGAACGAATTCCTGTCCTACAAATCCCTTGTAACCAAGGCTGACCAGGGTTTTCATTATAGCCGGATAGTAAAGCTCCTGTGTCTCATCCAGTTCATGTCGCCCGGGAACACCTCCCGTATGGATATGCCCGATATATTTAAAGTACTTTTTGATTGTGTCTATAACGTTGCCTTCCATTATTTGCATGTGGTATATGTCGTAAAGGAGCTTAAAGCGTTCCGAGCCCACCATTTCGGCAAGAGCGGAGCCCCACGATGTCCTGTCACACTGGTAATCCCTGTGACCTATCCCATTGAGGAGTTCCATAATGATTGTCACACCATGCTTTTCAGCTGCCGGCATTATTCTGCGCAGTCCGATTGCACAGTTTATCATTCCTTCGTTGTCGCCCATCCCTTCACGGTTTCCCGAGAAGCAGATAAGATTCGGAACTCCCGCTGCCGCTGCCTTCGGTATCATTGCCTCATAGTCGGCAACCAGCTTGTCGTGATTCTGCAGACGGTTGAATCCTTTAGGTATACCCCAGTCGGTGGCATAACCTACAGCGCATTTCAGTCCGGCTTTAGCCACTACCGGCCAGTCTTTCTCGTTCAGAAGTTCAATCGATTCTATCCCTATCTCCCTGCAGTTAAGAGCAAACTCCTCAAGGGGAATGTTTCCAAAGCACCACTGGCTTACCGAATGCCTGATGTTGCCCTTGAGTTTGTAAGGTTCCTGAGCGATCCCGGCAAGGGATTCCAGAGGCTTGCCAGCGGCTATCACCGCTGCGCCGGCCATGTTTCCTATCATATTTCTTCTCGTCATGATCATAGTTTTTGATTTGGTCTAAAATACTCTTTTTTTGGCAACCGGCAAAGAATAAGAAGTTGGCAGTTAACCCTCAACCGGTAACCCGCAACCAGAGTATTTTTTTTTATATTTGTGAAGCGGTCCGATAATGCAGTTATGATTTTATGAAGCGTCCCCCAAAACACGACTACAAGGAAGGGCATAGCGTGGAACTTCTGCAGAGTGGCGAGTCCCTTTTCTCGGCTGTCGAAAGGGTGATAGATAAGGCAAACCGCTATATCCATTTCCAGACCTACATTATTGACGAGGATGAAACAGGCAGGCGGATCGTTAAGGCGCTTGCAAGGGCCTCACGCAGGGGCGTAAGGGTTTATCTGCTTATTGATGCCTTTGGGACCAAATACCTTACAAAGGAATTTATTGACGAGATCGAGGATTCCGGAATTCTTTTCAGGTTCTTTTCACCCGTTTTCATAACTAAGGGATTTCAGCTGAGTCTGAGGCTTCACCACAAGGTTGTTATGGCGGATGGAGAAGTTGCCATTATCGGGGGGATGAATTTTGCCGACAGATATCGCGGCTCTTCCTCTGTGAAGGCATGGCTCGACTTTGCAGTCCTGATCAGGGGCCCCGAATGCATTCATGTCAACAGCATATGCAGGAAGCTGTGGAACAAAACGTTCCTTTCGAAGGGGGAGCGGGCAACAGAAATCGTTTATTCAACCTCCTCTTACGAACAGAATATAAGCCTGAGGGTTGTTGAGAACAACTGGTACCGGAACAAGATAGAGATACTGAGGAGTTACAGAACGGCTCTGAAGAATGCCAGGCACCACATGATAATTTTTGCCAGTTATTTTCTGCCCGGAAGGCTCGAGAGAAAGCTTTTCAGGCTGGCAAGCGCCAGGGGTGTGGATATCAGGATTGTTCTTGCTGCCAAATCGGATGCCCCTATGTTCAAAAGGGCTACCGGATTCCTGTATCAATACATTCTGCACAACAATATAAAAATATACGAATATTATCCGGCAAACCTTCATGCCAAAGTGGCGACTGTCGACGGCAAATGGTGTACAATAGGAAGTTATAATCTGAACCATATCAGCGATTACGGGAGCATCGAGATGAATGTAAATATCATGGACGATGCCTTCACTTCAGGTTTTGAAAAGAAACTTGCAGAGATAATGAAAAACGACTGCCGCCAGGTAACCGTTGAGGAATACCTCAGACGCAGGACCTGGTGGACGCGGTTAAGGGGCTGGACCTCTTACCAGATGATAAGGCTGCTGATGAGAATAATGGCCCAGATGACCTCAAAAAAAGGAAAATAGTATTTTCAGTTCTGATGGAAGCTCATTGAGATGAATTCGAGTACCACGGGAAGAGCGGTCCTCCAGTAACTCCAGGTATGGCCTCCGTCGCGGATCCGGAATTCATGGGGAATTTCCTTTTTTCTCATTGCAATGTGCACCAGTGAATTGCCTTCGAAAAGGAAATCATCGTCGCCGCAATCGATATACCATCTCACGGCTCTCTTCTGATCATCCTTCATATTGGCAATAAGGTTGAGGACGCTGTATTTCTCGAAATAAGCTTTTTTCTGGGCATCGGAAATCCCGTCGCCCGTCTTCCAGAGCCTGTAATCGTTCATTTCTTCAATTGTTGCGGGACCCGTTGCCGCGCTGAGAGGGCATGCCGACGAAAACATCTCCGGATGGTGAAGTGCATAAATGAAAGTCCCTTCTCCGCCCATCGACAGGCCCGCAATTGCGCGGTACCGTTTTTCACCCTTGATCCTGAAAGTTTTTTCAATGTAAGGCACAAACTCCTCGAAGAAGAAATCCTCATAGCGCCATTCTCCCTTTGCATCATTGACATAACCCCTTGTTCCGGTGTTTGCGTCGGGCATAACAATTACCATCGGAGTTGCTGAACCTGACAGGATTGCCTTATCGGCGATATGAAGTACCTCGCCGAACTGTACCCATCCGGTCTGATCGTCACCTGCTCCGTGCAGCAGGTAAAGTACAGGATAGCTTCGCTCTGATGTGAAATAATCCGGCGGCAGGTATATTGCATATTTCCTGTCCATTTTCAGGATATTGCTTTTCATTGACTGGTTATCCATAACCTTGCCTGTAACCTGGGCTGAAAGCGATGCAGTAAAGATTAATGAAAGAACGGAGAGCAGTAGTTTTTGCATGATTGTCAGGGTTTTATTGTTATTTAATTAACAGCCGGAGTTATTAATGGAAGAAGTAAGCGGAAAATTAATAAAATATTCCTTACCTGAGAATAATTGTTAAAAAGGCATTTAACTTTGGATACCCGTAATTTGTTGTCATAGTATAATGAAGCATACATCTTTATTATTAAAAGCACTTGCTTGCATACTGAAGATGTAAATTGCATCATGCATTGAATCAAAATAGAATTATGATGAAACTGGATATCTTTAATATAGCAAACTTCAAGGTCGACGGAGGAGCCATGTTCGGAGTGGTTCCCAAAGCTCTGTGGTCGAGGGTTTACACTCCGGATAAAGACAATCTTATCACCCTGACTCTCCGCTCGCTGATCGTTGAGACGGACGGCCATGTCATACTTGTTGATACCGGATGGGGCGACAAACAGGACGAAAAGTTTTTCAGGCATACTTATATACATAATGGTGAAGGTCTTGTCGAAGCGCTCCGGAACAGGGGTTATATGCCGGAGGATATTACGGATGTGGTTCTCACACACCTTCATGCCGATCATTGCGGCGGCGGAGTTGTTAAAAGCAGTGATGGAACCGGTTATGAACTTGCATTCCCCAACGCCCTTTACCATGTCAGCCGCGCCCAGTGGGAATGGGCATTGAAAAACAATCCTCGTGAAGAGGATGCATTCCTGGAAGAAAACATTCTTCCTATCGGACAGAGCGGCCATCTGAATCTTGTGGATGAGGATTGTGAACTATTCAAAGGATTTTCGCTCAGGATCTGCTACGGCCACACTCCCGGACTGATGATCCCCTTTCTTGGATATAAAGGAAAAACACTTGTCTATACAGGAGATCTGATCCCCACCATCTCCCATCTGCCGCTGATCTGGAACATGAGTTACGATATCGAGTCGTTGCGAACCATTGATGAAAAGTCAATGCTGCTGGATGAAGCTCTTGCAGGTAACTACATTCTTGTTTTTCAGCATGATGTTTCAGCAGAATGTTGTACGCTCAGGATGACCGAAAAGGGTATCAGGGCAGCTGAAAAGGGCAGGCTGGCGGATTTTCTGGAGAAATAGTCACCCTGTGCTTCCTTGGCCACCTTCCCATCCCTTTTTAACAAGCTTACCCATCCAAACCTCCCCTTAAACAGTAAGGGAAGGGGCAGGGGATGGGTTAAGATAATGGAAGGCAGATGGATTCAGACCAACTTTCTACTTCAGCGACGATGATCCCCGTATCACCAGTTCGGATGTTATGACCTTGTTCTGCACAGGACCGCGCCGGTTCTCTATCCTGTCTATCAGAAGCTTTGCGGCAGTCTGACCCATAAGAAATCCTTTCTGGTCGACCGATGTTAGTCCCGGATCGGTGAGTTTGGCTATCTGGCTGTTTGTGAATCCCACGATTGCTATATCCTCCGGGACTCTCAGGCCGTGGCGCTTTACAATCATAAGGGCTTGCGCTGCTGTCAGATCATTAACGGCGACAAAGGCTTCCGGCCTGGGTATCCGTTTCAGCATTTCGGGTATTACCCTGTTTGCGCTCTCAATGTCATCACATTTAATCATATCATCATCCGACGGGCTGAGACGGTATTCCTTCATAGCCCTCAGATAACCGTCGCGCCTGTCCCTGGCTATGGCAAGCTGCATCGGTCCTCCCAGATGTACAATCCGTTTCTTTCCGGTCCGAAGCAAATGGATCACTGCCTTGTATGAGCCTGCTTCATCGTCGATGACAACGCTGTCGGTCTTCAGCTCCTCAGCCACACGGTCGTAGAATACAAGCGGGATATCCTTCTCAAGGATACTCCTGAAATGACTCAGATCCGATGTGGTTTTTGATACAGACGCAAGTACCCCTTCAACACGGCTGGAGAGAAGTGTCTTTATATTTTTTACCTCATGTTCCCACATCTCATTGCTCTGGCACAGTATCATGTTGTAATCGCGCTGATAAACCACATCCTCAATACCGCTGATTACCGTTGAGAAAAAGTAGTGCACTATGTCGGGAATAATAACTCCTATAGTCCTCGATGAACCGCTTTTAAGGCTTATGGCGATAGGATTCGGCCTGTAGTTCCACCGTCTGGCCAGTTCGTTGACGGCATCACGTGTAGCCTGACTGATGTCGGGGTGATCCTTAAGCGCCCTGGATACTGTCGAAGGAGATATGCCCAACTCACGCGCAATATCCTTTATTGTTATATTTTCCCTGCCCATTTTAGGTAGCTGTATCCTGTAAAGGTATGCAAAATCACATAAAAAACAAGCCCGGAATTTAGGTGAGGCTCATTTCAAACGTTTGCGGTATCGATTGCGTAAATTTATTGAAAATTAATTGGTTAACTCCGATAAAAAGGTGAATTTTATGGTCCCAAACCTGAATCGGAATATTAGAAAAAAAACGAATCTGCGAACAGCAACTAAACAAATCTATTTATGGAGAAACTAACTGGAAAACGGCTCTTCATGCTTACACTTGGCATTATGATGAGTCTTGTTGTCTTTGGGCAACAGGTAAGAGTGTCAGGTACGGTCACCGATGCAGCCGACAAACAGGCATTACCCGGGGTGAACGTCGTTGTAAAAGGTACGCTTACGGGAGTTATGACCGGCATTAAAGGAGAATTTTCCCTGATGGCAAAGCCCGGGGATGTTATTGTATTCAGCTTTATAGGATACCTGCCGCAGGAAATTACCATCGGCAGCGAAACGGTTATCAATGTTTCAATGAAGACTGACGTAACAGCTCTCGAAGAGGTGGTTGTTATAGGATATGGTACAGTCAGAAAGGGCGATGCCACCGGATCCGTCTCAGCGATCAGTTCAAAGGACTTCAATAAGGGAGCCATCACATCTCCCCAGGACCTTCTGGTTGGAAAGAGCGCCGGCGTTGTCATCACCACTTCGGGTGGCGCACCGGGAAGCGGTTCCACTATACGTGTGCGCGGAGGATCATCACTTAATGCCTCCAACGATCCCCTGGTAATTATTGACGGAGTTCCGATCGACAATAATAATGTCTCGGGAAGCTCCAACATCCTGTCATTCGTTAATCCTAATGACATCGAGACCTTTACCGTGCTGAAAGATGCTTCCGCAACAGCCATCTACGGATCGAGGGCATCAAACGGCGTTATTCTGATCACCACCAAAAAAGCCAGGGCAGGAAGCCCCATGACAGTTTCCTATGACGGGAATGTGTCTGTGGCCAACGCCATTGCTTTTGTGGATGTCTTCTCGGGCGACGAGATAAGAAAACTTGCTCATGAGAGATCTGATCTTTTCGGAATTGACAACCTTGCCCTTCTTGGAAACCAGAACACCAACTGGCAGAAGGAGATTTTCCGCACGGCTGTTTCAAGTGACCACAACCTAAGTGTTACAGGCTCAGCCAAATCACTGCCTTATCGTGTTTCAGTTGGTTACACTGATCAGAAGGGAATTCTCAGGAACACCGATATGCAAAGGATCACCGGATCCTTAAGTCTGAACCCTTCATTCCTTAACGACAGGCTTAAAATTAACCTTAACCTGAAAGGGATGAATACCAGTCATAATTTTGGAGACGCCGGCGCCATAGGATCTGCAGTCAATATGGACCCTACACAGAGTATTTTCGACTGGACACCTGCTACTGCCGACTATTTTCAATGGGCAACTTATGGAGCTAACCTGGGAACTCCCAACCCCGTAGAACAGGCACTGGGAATAGATAACAGGTCGGATGTCAACAGAGTGATCGGAAATATACAGATCGACTATGCCCTTCCTTTCATTGACGGACTAAGGGCAAATCTGAACCTTGCTACAGACTACACTGATAGTGAAGGTCATAACAACCGTAAGGAAACCACGGCTCCCTCATTAAGAGATCCCTACTACGGAAAATTATCGGGTTTCAGCGGGACCAACTACAATAATCTGCTCGACTTTTATCTGAACTACAACAAGGATGTAGCCGCTATCAACAGTGTTGTTGATCTGACAGCCGGTTACTCGTGGCAGCACTTCAGAAGGGAAGGTAACGACTTCACTCACGGAGCAGTAGGCGCTCACCATCCTAAATTCCAACCGCCCAAGTTCAATTCCTTCATCACGGAGAACTACCTTGTTTCATTCTTCGGCCGTGTAAACTATACCCTGGCCGACAGGTACCTCCTGACCTTCACACTCAGGGATGATGGTTCTTCACGCTTTGCAAAGGACAACCGCTGGGGTCTTTTCCCTTCAGCTGCCTTTGCATGGAAACTTAAGGATGAATCATTCCTCAGAAATGCAGATGCTGTAACAGACCTTAAACTCAGATTTGGATGGGGAGTAACCGGACAGCAGGATATAGGTAACGACTATCCCGCACAGGCTCTCTACAGGGAGGCATCTGAAGGTTCGTGGTATTATATCGACGGAGCATTTATTCCGACACTGAGGCCGGATGCATATGACCCGGATATTAAATGGGAGGAAACAACAACAATGAATATCGGGCTCGACTTCGGCTTCCTCAACGACCGTATTACAGGATCGTTTGATGTCTATAAAAGAGTCACCGACGATCTCCTGAACTCCGTTACAGTATCGAGCGGAAGCAATTTTTCCAACACGCTTCTTACAAACGTGGGCAGCCTCGAAAATAAGGGAGCCGAACTGTCTCTGAACTTCATACCGGTTTCGAAGACTGACCTGCACCTGACCGTGGGATTCAATGCAACATACAATGTTAATGAGATAACGAAACTTTTACTCACTGATGATCCGGAATATACAGGTATCCTCTACGGAGACGCCTTTACAGGGCAGAAGCAGGTAACAAGGGTCGGCCATCCGGCTTACTCATTTTTTGTGAATCGTCAGGTGTACGACCTGAATGGTAAACCGATAGAAGGGCTTTACGTTGACGAGTCAGGACAAGGCGGAGTGGTTAACGGCGACAATGCCGACAAATACATCTATCACAGTCCGGTTGCCGACTATCTCCTTGGCCTTTCGGCCAGACTCGAATACAGGAACTTTGATCTGTCGGCTTCAGCCCGTGCCAGCATCGGGAACTATGTCTACAACCAGATTGCCGCAGGAGCATCATACGACCAGATGCAGCAGATAGGCTACTGGAAGAACTTTACCAGGGCCCTGGGCGAGACCGATTTCGTAAAGCGTCAGTTCACCAGCGATTATTTTGTTGAGAACGCATCATTCATTAAACTCGACAACATAAGCGCCGGTTACAATTTCGGAAAGCTCTTCGGCACAGTAGGCGCACGCCTGAGCTTCAGCGTTCAGAACGCTCTGATCCTTACAAAATACAGCGGGCTTGACCCTGAGGTGCCGGGAGGTATCGATAATAACTTCTATCCCAGACCCCGGACATTCATGCTCGGAATAGGCCTTACCTACTAATAATATAACGAAACCAGATATGAACAAGAAAATCTTGATATTAGGAATAATCCTTTCAGCAACGGTAATATCATCGTGCGTGAAAGATCTGGAAATTACCCCGGAAGACCCCACAAAGATCCTTGCAGGAAACCTGGGCGATGATCCTCAGTATATGAAAATGGCTCTGGGTAAGATATATGCCAGCTTTATCATTTCAGGACAGGGAGCCAATGGCGGAGATGACATAGCAGCCTCCGACGGTAACTTTTTTACTACCATGCGAGCTCTCTGGAACCTTCAGGAAATAACCACCGATGAGGCTATATGCGCCTGGGGCGATGTTGGTATTGCCGACCTGAACACCCAGACATGGAGCCCGAGCAACCCCTTCCTTACAGCTCTTTACCAGCGTCTGGCGCTTAGCATCACTTATGCCAACGACTTTATAAAGAATGCACAGGACAACACTGATCCCGATGTGGTCAGGTATGTCGCCGAAGCACGTTTTCTGAGAGCTCTCGCCTATTACTGGGCTATCGACCTCTTCGGCCAATTCCCGTATACAACAGAAGCTGACGGAGTAGGCAAGTTCTTCCCTGAAATTGGTACAAGGGCAGAGTTGTTCAGCTATATTGAAACTGAACTGCTTGACATAGAGAACACTCTGGGCGCCCCCGGGGCTTCTTACCCCCAGGCCAACCAGGCTGCTGCCTGGATGCTTCTCGCACGACTTTACCTGAATGCTGAAGTATATACAGGCACCGCAAGATGGAGCGACTGCAAGATCTATTGCGACAAGGTGATCAACAGCGGACAGTATGAACTGGCTGGCGACTACAGGCAGAACTTCAGCGCCGACAATGACGGCCGTCACAACCCTGAGATGATTTTTGCATGGGAACAGGACGGAACAAATGTCCAGGGATACGTTGGCACTACCTTTATTATTGAATCGTCGAGCGATGCCACATATATCAAGGCGGAAAACTATCACGGACTGACCTCAAACACAAACTGGAACGGAAACCGCGCAAGAGTACAGTTCCTGGATGTTCTGGTCGACACACTTGCCACCTATGGCAATGTACCCATACCTTCCGCTGACACTATTTTTGCGAAATGTCCCGACAAAAGGGTATTCCTGAGAACTAAAAAAGGCAAGGACATACCCAGCCCCTCCGCCAGCGGTGATTATGGTATAGGCGTTTACAAGTTCACCGCACGTAACTCTGACGGCAAACTTCCGGCTAACTATAATACAGCCTACGCGTGCACCGACTTCCCGGTCTTCCGTCTTGCCGATGCCTATATGATGAGGGCTGAAGCTCTTTTCAGAACAGGCGGAGCAGCAAATATCGATGCAGCTGCAGCTGATATCAACAGGATAAGGGAACGCGCTTACGGAAACACCGACGGTAATATTACCGCAGCAGGCCTCAGCCTCGACTTCATCATTGACGAGCGTGCCCGCGAGTTTTACTATGAAGCCCAGAGACGTACCGATCTCATCCGCTTCGGCAAATTCACAGGCGGATCGTACCTGTGGCAGTGGAAGGGCGGTACATTTAACGGCACAAGTACTTCCGCCCATCTTAACATCTTCCCGATACCGGGCGATGAACTTGCAGCAAACCCGAATTACAACGGGCAGAATAACCCGGGTTATTAATAATTAAAGCGAAGAGAAATGAAGAAAAATTTATTTATATATCTGACGATTATCGTAATGGCCGCCCTCTTCACCTCCTGTGAGAAAGATGGTGAGAAGGTGATTATGACGTCAAGTCCGGTAGCTCCGACACTTACCACGGTCCCCGACCTTACTCTTCAAAGGACTAACGGAACGAAAATACTTGAATTTGCAGGCACTGCCGTTGATCCTGGTTTCCAGGCATCAGCCACCTATATAATTGAGGCCTGCGCCAAAGGTACCGGCTTTGCAGATCCGGTAACAATTTGGTCAGGCACACAGTGCGAGTCAATGAAGATCACTGTAAGCGACCTTAACGGCGCTCTGATAAAGAAGTTCCCCGCCGATGCAACTTCCGATCTTGATTTCCGCTTAAGGGCAGTACTTGTTGTGGATGCAGGAACAGGGGCACCGGGCACCGGAAGCAACCCGTTTTCATACAGCTCGGCTACAGTCGGTAAGACTGTAACTCTTTATGGCTTGCCCCGTCTTGAACTTATTGGTTCCGGCAGGGATCAAAAGATCGAATCGGCTCTTGGCGACGGAAAATACACCGGCCTTGTAAAATTCAACACTGCAAATCCATTCACTCTGAGAGATCCCGATGCCGGCATCACTTACGGTGTCACAGCCGGAGCGCTTGCAGTGAACGGCGCTGCAATACCTGCTCCTGCAAACGGATGGTACCGGCTCGATGCCGATGTGAACGCTCTGACCTTTGCAACTTCGGCTTATGAGATTGGCCTGGTAGGATCTGCAACGCCTAATCAATGGAATTCTCCCGACCAGAAGATGGATTATGATGCCGCAACCGGAACATGGAGTATTACAATTGACCTTGTTGAAGGTGAGATAAAATTCAGGCTGAACGACGGCTGGGCATGGAACCTCGGGTATAATAAAAACAATACAGGTATTCTGACCGACCTCTTCCACGACGGAGACAATATTAAAGTTACTCCGGGTAATTACACCATCACGCTGACTATCACCCAGCCGAACGGTCCTACTGAAGCTGGTTCATGTACAATCGTGAAGAACAACTAATACAGGGAAATAATAAAGACAATTATGAAGATGAAATCAATATTAAGGATAATGATGCTCCCTGTGGCAGCTGCGCTGTTGTTTACAGCTTGCACCAAGGAAACATCCGAAGTAAGGCTGGATCCCGAACTCGGGACGACCAAAGTCTCTAATATCACCTCCAGCACGGCAATCGTTACAGGTTATATAGTCGCGGAAGGTGAAGGATTCACTGAAAAAGGAGTGTGCTACGACAAAAGTACGAATCCCACCACCGACAAATCAAAAACGGTCTTTAAGCCGCAGTCGAAAACAGCTGTGTACAATGTAACTCTTAAAGAACTGGATTTTGCTACCAAATACTATGCCCGTGCCTATGCCACCGGTCCTTCCGGAACTATTTACGGCGAGGAACTCTCGTTCACAACCAAACCTGTTGTTGCTACTGTCACTACCCTTGAGGCTACAGATGTGGAAGGGACAACAGCTACTTCCGGAGGAGAAGTCACTGCCGATGGAGGATCTGCCATTACAGCATACGGAGTGGTCTACGGCACTTCGCCGGCTCCAACCGTTGAAGGGAGCAAGACGACAGACGGAAGCGGCCTGGGAGAGTTTGTCAGCAACCTGACCGGCCTGAGAGGTCTTACAAAATATTATGCAAGAGCCTATGCCACGAACGATGCAGGAACAGCCTACGGTAATGAAATTACATTCACTACGCTTGTGAGCGTTCGCGAATGGTATGTGCCGGGCGATTATGTTGCAGCAAGCTACCCGGGTTCGACTCTCGCTGACTGGTCACCGGCAAATTCCCCGATGGTAAAGAGCAATGAGGACAACCCAAATAATGTGGAGGGTTACGTATACATGGCAAACGCTTCAAACAACTGGAAATTTGCTTCGCAGCCAAGCTGGACTGGCCCGAATTACGGAGCAGGTGCAACCCCGGGTACTCTTGATACCAATCCTGACGCAGGTAATATGAATCTTCCGGCAGGATATTACAAGCTGAACGTAAATGCCGCTGTGGATCCTATGACCTACACAGCCGTGGCAACCACCTGGGGGGTGATTGGAGATGTAACAACATGGGGCTCACAGCTGCCTCTTACGTACGACCCTGCATTACGTATCTGGAGAGGAGTCATACATCTTCCGGTCGGAGGATGGAAATTCAGGGCCAATAACAGCTGGGATTACAACTACGGGGCAGATGCAGGCAGCAATGAGCTGAAAGCAGGAGGAGGCAACATTGCCACAGCAGCCGAAGACGATTATGCCATTACCCTTGACCTCAGTCATCCGCTTGAGTACACCTACCGGGCCGACATCTGGGGCGTAATCGGTGATGCCACCCCGGGAGGCTGGGATAATGACACAAACATGACCTGGGATCCGGTGAACGGCGTCTTTTCGGTAACACTGAACCTGACAGCCAATTCATTCAAGTTCAGGGCTAACGACAGCTGGACTTACAGTCTGGGAGGAAGCCTTGATGAATTGACTTCAGACAATGGCGCCAACATAGCTGTTCCGCAGGCCGGAACATATAAAATTACTTTGAATCCCTGGACTAAAGAAGGAACACTGACCAGGCAGTAAGGTAGATAGCAGGATGCGGCATCCGCCGCGGCGTTCTTTTAAATCAAAAGCCTCTTCTGTGAAAGGAAGAGGTTTTTGATTATGTTTATAACATATTCACTCTGATGGATACAATGAAAATGAAACTTCCTGTACTGGCTCTGATCCTCCTTTGCTGGAGTCAGGGAATATACTCTCAGGTTATTACTGCCGGGCCTGTTTTCCCGGTGGATTCTGAACCCGTGGTTATTACATTTCATGCGGATCAGGGCGACATGGGCCTTAAAGACTACCCCGGCGACGACATATATGCCTATACCGGTGTTATAACCGACAAGAGCAGCGGAGCCTGGGCTTACGTACTTCAAAGTTCATGGACCGACTTTGTCCCCAAAGCTAAGCTTACAAAAGTTTCAGCCAATGTTTATACCCTGAGTATCACCCCTTCAATCAGGGAATACTACAACGTTCCCGCAGGTGAAAAAATCCTTAAAATGGCCTTTGTTTTCAGGAACACTTCCCTTTCAAATACAAAGTCGGGCAGGGATACGGGAGGAAACGATATTTTTTACAATGTAAGTGAAGAAGCTTCATTTGAGTTGCTGCTTTCACAACCTGCCCTGCACACGTCACTTGTCAGTCCGGGAGAAAATATTACTGTTCAGGCTTCGGCTTCTGTTTGCGATTCAATTGTTTTGTACAGAAACGGGATCCCTGTAACCAGGGTTACTGTGACTACCCTGAATCATGCTTTTACAGCGCCGGCATCAGGTGGATCAAAGCTTGTGGTAAAGGCCTGGCATAACAATATTTCGAAATCTGATTCAGCTTATTTCTTTGTCCGGACTGCCCCTGCTGTGGAAGCAGTACCTGAAGGCCTCGAACCCGGGATTAACATCCTTGACGACAACAGGGCAGCATTCGTCCTTTTCGCACCGGACAAAAACAATGTATTCCTGCTGGGCGACTTTAACAACTGGGCTCACAGCAGCGAGGGTTTCATGAAAAGAAGTCCCGACGGATCGAAGTACTGGATTGAGGTTACAGGACTCGAACCTGATAAGGAATATGGTTTTCAGTACCTGATAGATGAGACCCTAAGAATACCCGATCCCTACTCCACCAAAGTGCTCGATCCCTGGAACGACAGGCATATTGATGAAAGCACTTATCCCGGTCTTAAGCCTTATCCCGACGGACTGGCTGATAATCTCGTTTCTGTCTTTCAGACACGTCCTCCGGTTTATACATGGGAAACAGACAATTTCACAGTTCCCTCAAGGGACACCCTTATTATTTATGAGATGCTGGTACGCGATTTTGTTGAGAAACATGATTTCAAAACTATCCGTGATTCTCTTGACTATTTCACACGGCTGGGAGTGAATGCGATAGAACTTATGCCGGTTAACGAGTTCGAGGGTAACAGCAGCTGGGGATACAATCCATCAATGTATTTTGCAGTCGACAAATACTACGGTCCGGCCGACGATCTGAAGGAGCTGATAGATTCATGCCACAGTCGAGGCATAGCAGTGATAATGGACATTGTCCTGAACCATGCTTATGGTACCAATCCCCTTGTCAGGATGTACTGGAACAATGGCGCCGGTCAGCCTGCCTCCGACAACCCGTGGTTTAACGTTACTTCTCCAAACACTGCTTTCAGCTGGGGGTACGACTTCAATCATGAAAGCATCCAGACACGGGCATTCGTCGACAGTGTATGCCATTACTGGATAAATGAATTCAGGGTGGACGGCTTCCGTTTCGATTTCACAAAAGGATTTACCAACACTCCGGGTGACGGGTGGGCCTATGATGCCTCACGGATAGCAATTCTTAACAGGATAGGGAACAGGATCAGATCCTACAAACCTGACGCTATCCTTATTCTCGAACACTTTGCCGATAACAACGAGGAGAAGGAACTTGCCTCAGCCGGATTCCTGTTATGGGGATCGGCCAAGTTCCGCTACCAGGCCGCATCGACAAGTCTCAACAGCGGTGGATGGAACATGTCACTTGCCGAGGCTTCATGGCTTAACCGCGGCTGGAACGGCCCGGGGTTTGTCGACTACATGGAAAGCCACGACGAGGAGAGGATCATGTACCTGAACCGCAACAGGGGCGAATCGTCGGGAAATTACAGGATAAGAGACCTGAACACTGCACTCGACCGGGTTAAGCTTACAGCAGCCTTCTTTATGTCTATCCCGGGTCCGAAAATGTTGTGGCAGTTCCAGGAACTTGGTTATGACTATTCAATAGACTTCAATGACAGGCTGGGGCCAAAACCCGTAAGGTGGGATTATTACAACGACGAAGCCAGAAAAAACCTGTTCGACATCTTTTCGGCGCTGGCTGAACTGAAAAAAAGCTACCCTGCCTTCTCTTCAGACAACTTCAGCATATATGAATCGGGCGAAACAAAAAGGCTAAACATAAGGCACCAGGATATGGATGTGGTTGTTCTTGGCAATTTTGACCTGCTTCCCCGTACAATCGATCCAAACTTCACAGGTACAGGTACCTGGTACGAATTCTTCAGCGGTTCGAGAGCAGACGTGACAGAAACCGGCCGGAACACTCCTGTTTCCCTGAAGCAGGGAGAATACAGGCTCTATACCTCAAAGCAGGTAGAAAGGCCGTCATTCCTGACGGGCATTGAGGACCTCCCTGCCACAGAAAAGCCTTCAACTACTGAATTTGAGGTTTATCCCAATCCTTTTTCTGATCTTGTCAGAATATGCTTCGATAATAGTAAAAAACCATGGCCTCACAGAATAGATCTCTTTTCCGCCGACGGTGCAGGCATAAGGACCATGATGGTTCCTGAAGGCATCAATGAAGTCACAATTGAAGCGGCAAACATTCCGGCAGGGATGTATTTCGTAAAGGTCACCTCGGAAAGGGCGTCCACTGTAAAAAAGGTTATAAAGTATTAAATCCGGTTTCGACTCTCAACCGCCTATTTTACCAGTACCATATAGCCCCATGGATCCATGCTCATCTTCATGCCGCGGGCAATATCAACTCCGTTTTCGGTAAATATGTCCCTGTAGCTTCCCGAAACCGAAGCATCCTTCAGTGAAGCCTTCACAGGCTTTTTGCTCATATTACATATGGTAAGCACCTCGCTGCCGTCCTTCACTCTTCTGAAAGCAATCACATTTTTACTACTGGTCTTCAGAGGCTCATACGAGCCTCCCTCAGCGCCATGACGAAGAGCCGGATGGGAAGTCCGCAGATGAATGAGCTTTGTGTAGAACGGTAAAAGCTCAGTTTCCTTCCAGACTATCGGATCGCGCTTAAAAAATTCCAGGCGCTTGTCGAGGTCGGCCTCCTGTCCATTGTAGAGAAGAGGAACGCCGGGTATGGTAAACAGGTATGCGGCAAAGGCTTTCTGGGCATCTCCCATTTTTTCATCTATGGTTCCGTTCCATGAGTTCTCATCATGGTTAGTCATAAAACGGAGCCTGTACGACTCTGGCGCATACCTCCTTATTTCATATTGTATCATGCTGTCGAGGGCGGCAGGCCTGCGTTGTCCTCCGGCTACGGCATTCATCAGGTGATGATGAGCCCATGCATAATTCATGTCGAAAGCCCTTTCGAGAAGGTATGAATGGTCCTCATCTTCGGCAAGCATCAGGACCGGTTTTATGGCGTTCAGTTCTGAGGCGGCCCTGTACCAGAACTTTTCAGGCACGAGCCCCGGGAAATCGCATCGGTAACCGTCGATTCCGGCTTCTTCAACCCAGTATCTCATAGCACCGGCCATGTAATCCCACAGAGAATCGGCGCTGTAATCGAACTGTATGACATCTGTCCAGTCGAAAGGCGAAATAAATTTACCTGCAGAGTCTTTGGCATACCATTCAGGAAACTCAGCAGCCAAAGGATTATCCCAGGCTGAATGGTTGCCCACCCAGTCGAGGATAACATGAAAGCCCATCCCATGAGCTTTGGATACCAGCGATTTGAAATCGTCAAATGTGCCGAACTCGGGATTAACTCCCATGTAGTCCCTTATCGAGTAATAACTGCCCAGTTCGCCCTTTCTGTTGAGTTCACCGATAGGATAGATTGGCATGAACCACAGTACGTTGACTCCCAGATCCTTCAGACGGGGTAGTGCACGGTCGACACCGGCGAAGGTGCCTTCTTCAGAGAACTGTCTCACGTTTATCTCATAGAGTACCATATTGCGGGTCCAGTCAGCGTGAACGACCGATGTTTTAAGCGGTTCGGCTACGACCGGCTTTCTTGGACGGCATGCAACTACAAGTGTGATTATGCCGATAAACAGCAGAATGATTTTTATAATGTGCTCTTTCATGTGACTCATTTTATTTTAGTTCGATTATCATAGCTGTCGCAGGGGGTACATTGAATGAACTCAGATCATCTATCTTCCTTCCTGAGATGATATCGGTTCCTGATGTGAATCCTTCAAGTGATTCAGCATATTTTTCGCCTGCCAGAGTCCTGCTTTCTTTTTCATTGTTGTTGATGACCACCATAACGCTTTCCCTGTCGTTATACCTGAACCAGACATATACTCCATCGACGGGTATGTAATGCTTCAGCTTACCGGTATGGATGACATTCTTGCTTTTTCTCCAGTTCAGTATATGCCTTGTAAATTCGAGGGCCTCCTTTTCCCCGTCAGCCAATCCGCTGCCGGTGAAGGCATTTTTCGCATCACCGGGCCATCCTCCCGGAAAATCATCCCTGAGCCTTCCATCGCCCTGGCTTTTGTCTCCTTCCATAACTATCTCGGTGCCATAGTATAGCTGAGGAATGCCTCTCGTAGTCATTATGAAACTCAATGCCAGTTTATATGCGTCAGGATTCTTCCCTATCTGGGTATAAATCCTGGTCATGTCGTGGTTGTCGAGGAAAATTACATTCCTGTATGGTTCCGGGTATAGAAAGTCCTGAGACAATACATTATAGATTCTTGACAAACCGTCGGTAGGATTAGATTTCCCCTCGAAGGCCCTGTGAGCAGCAAAACAAACCGGAAAATCCGTAACCGACGGAAGGTTCGACCTGTAGCCGTCGCTGTTTTTCTTGTTGAAAGCCCAGTATGATATCTGGGAAGGATCGTCGTACCAGACCTCGCCTACAATGAAAAAGCCGGGGAATTCTTCCTCCACACGTCGGGCCCACCTTGCCATCATGTCAGGCTGGGGGTAAGGGTAAGTGTCCATCCTTATCCCGTCGAGGTCGCTGAAGGCTATCCACCAGAGGCTTGTCTGGATAAGGTAGGTCTCGACGAGAGGATTGCTCTGGTTAAGATCGGGCATGGTAAGATCAAACCATCCCTTTTCCATAAGCTGCTTATCACTTTCTGATGCATAAGGATCCATATATGTCGAAGCCTTGTAATTTGTTCGAGTGAACTCATCAAACTGGTGGATCCAGTCCTTCGACGGCAGGTCGTTCATCCACCAGTGGAATGATCCTATATGATTAAATATCATATCCATGACCACCTTCATTCCTTTCTTGTGTGCTTCATTCACCAGTTCCCTGAACTCATCATTTGATCCGTACCGGGGATCGGCCCTGTAAAAATCGGTGGTCGAATAGCCGTGATAGGAGGAGTGCTGCTGGTTGTTCTCGAGGAAGGGGTTAAGCCATATTCCGGTAACCCCAAGGCTGTGAAGATAGTCGAGATGGTTTATTATTCCCCTGAGGTCTCCCCCATGCCGTCCGCCCGGATTGCTTCTGTTCATCTGCTCGGTCATCCCCGGAAGGTTGTCATTTGAAGTATCTCCATTTGCAAAGCGGTCGGGCATCAGAAGGTATATTACGTCGGAGCAGTCAAATCCCCTTGCCGGTAATTCAGACCGGGCAAGAAGTGGATAGTTGTGAACCAATTTTTGCTTTCCTCGTGTGAAGGTCAGCGGAACGTCACCCGGAACAGCTTCCGAAGTTATGTTCAGATTAACAAAAAGGTAGTTGGGATTTTCAGTACGAACC
>JAKLIJ010000159.1 GCA_022709665.1 Bacteroidota bacterium | reverse complement strand
CGCCGGTGGCCCGCCGAGACAAGTATGAGCAGTGATATTTCTCCTGCGTTCACCAGCCCGGTGGAATGAAGTATGGCAATGTCGCGTACATCGGAAAACCCGCTTAAAACTTCCTCTTTGATCTTTTTTGCTTCCAGGGCAGCCATGTCGCCATAAGCAGTGTATTCTATTGCTCGCACCCTCTTCATCCCTTTTTCGTCGGCACGGACCCTCCCCACAAAAAGAGATTGTCCGCCCCTGTCATTATGGCTCCCGGAAAGATTCATTACTGATAAGATCATTTCCCCGGTAATTGGTCCTTCAATTAAAACATTCTTCTCCATCAGCTCAATATTTTCAGCCCCCGGCAAATGGCGGCAGGAATGCTACTTCATCATTATTTTTCAACTGCGGTTCTTCATTCTGCAGTACGCTGTTAACCGCTATCCTGTAAGTATAATGCACAAAATCGGGATATTCATCATTTATCCTCTGCATGAGGTGGCTGAATGAAATGATACCGCTGTATTGCCTGAACATGGTTTGTGTTACCTCTGCCAATACTCCGAAATAAAGTACTTTGATCTCCATGAGTTAATTTTCTCTTTTGAATCTCTGCTCAATCTTTGCGCCGTTTCAGTATTGCTCCTTTCTGCTTCTATGCCAGTTTGCCGCTATTTTGCCTCATACCAGTTTTTCCCTGTTCCTGTGTCAACCTTCAACGGAATATCCAGTTTTACCGCAGCTGACATTTCATGAACCACCATCTCCCTTAACATTTCAAGTTCTGATTCCGGAACCTCAAAGATCAGTTCGTCATGCACCTGGAGGATCATCTTTGACCTTATGTTTTCTTCCCTGAGCCTCCTGTCGATATTCACCATTGCAATTTTTATAATATCGGCAGCGGTACCCTGTATAGGTGCATTTATAGCATTCCGTTCAGCATTTCCCCTGACAACCTGGTTCCGTGAATGTATATCGCGCAGGTATCTTCTCCTGCCGAACATTGTGGTCACATAACCTGCTTCCCTGGCTTTTCTTATGCTTTCATCCATATATGTTTTTACTCCGGGGTATGAAGCAAAGTATCCGTCGATAAGTTCTTTAGCCTCTTTGCGCCCTATCGTCAGCCGTTCTGAAAGTCCGAATGATGATATCCCGTAGATGATCCCGAAGTTTGCCGTTTTGGCCCTGCTTCTCATTTCGCGTGTTACATCCTTAAGTTCTACACCGAAAATCTTGGAAGCTGTTGCAGCATGTATATCGTTTCCCGACAGAAAATCGTCTATCATGCTCTTGTCCCTGCTGAGATGTGCCATCAGCCTCAGCTCAATCTGGGAATAGTCGGCAGCAAAAAAGAGATGTCCTTTCTCCGGTACAAAAGCTTTTCTTATCTCTCTTCCCCTTTCATCGCGCACCGGGATATTCTGAAGATTGGGATTATTTGAACTGAGCCGGCCCGTGGCAGCTACTGTCTGGTTGAATGATGTATGTATTCTTCCTGTTTTCCTGTCGACAAGCTGCGGCAGTGCCTCAACATAGGTTGTGAGAAGTTTTTTTAATCCCCTGTATTCCAGAACCTTGTCGACGACAGGGTGCTTGTGCGCCAGCCTCTGAAGAATCTCTTCATTTGTCACAAACTGTTTTGTACTGGTTTTCCTGGCATTATCATCAAGCTTAAGCCTCAGGAAGAGGATGTCGCCGAGTTGTTTTGGCGATGAAATATTGAATTCCGTTCCGGCGAGAGTATAAATCTCCTGTTCAAGACCGATTATATCTTCCCGTAGTCCCGAGGTTATAGACAGCAGTTCTTCTGTATCGAGCTTCACCCCTGCCCTTTCCATCCTGGCCAGCACGGGAATGAGCGGCATCTCGATGGTTTCCGAAAGACTTGACAGACCTTCCCTGATGATCCCCGGCTCAAAAGAGTTTTTAAGCTGCATGGTAACATCGGCGTCTTCAACTGCATATTCCCTGAGCTTATCGATATCGGCCGACCTCATGTTTTTCTGAAACGATCCCTTCTCTCCAATCAGTGATTCGATGTGTACCGGGCTGTAGGAGAGATAGGTTTCGGCGAGCAGGTTCATATTGTGCCTCATGTCAGGCTCGAGCAGGTAATGAGCGATCATCGTGTCAAAAAGAGGACCCTTGACCTCGATGCCGTAATTTGACAGCACCTGGATGTCGAACTTAATGTTCTGTCCGATTTTCCTTATCGCGTCATTTTCCAGAAGAGGCCTGATAATTTCCAGTGTTCTTTTTGTCTCGTCATGCTGACCGGGAAAATGGACCATATAGCCCTTACCTTTTTCCCACGAAAAAGATATGGCAACTATTTCCGAATCGAGTGGATTTATGCTTGTTGTTTCAGTGTCGAAACAAATCTCTTTTTGTTCGAGGGCAAGCCTTACGAAATCCTTCAGGGCCTCTTCACCTGAAATAAGTGTATACTCATGCGGCGTGCTCTCAATTGTTGCCAGCCTGGTCTGAACAGGCTCAGCCGCGGGGGATGAGAACAAAGATCCCTGGGTTGCGTCTGCCGCAGGTAATTCCGTGGTGCCTGTCGCGGGGATTGCCTGAACCGGCTTCTCCTTTTTGTCGATCTCTGAAAGGATCCTTGCTGCAACGGTTCTGAATTCGAGCTCCTCAAACAGCTCCCTCAGCTTAACTATGTCGGGGATCTCTGTCCGGAGGGCTGTTTCATCAAGAATCACCGGAGCATGTGTATCAATGGTGGCAAGTTTCTTTGAGAGCTCAATTTTTTCGGTGTTTGTTTCTATGATCTCCTTCAGTTTGCCTTTCAGTTCGCATGTGTGCCGGAATAGTTCCTCAACGGAGCCATATTCCGAGACCAGCTTCATAGCTGTTTTGGGGCCCACCCCGGGTGCGCCGGGAATATTGTCGGAAGTGTCTCCCATCAATGCAAGTATGTCAATTACCTGCCGTGGCCTCTCTATCCCGAATTCCCTTTTAATATCCTCCACTCCCCACTGAACCGATTCATTGCCGCTCCGGGAGGGTTTGAACATCATCACATTTTCAGAGACTAGCTGTGCAAAATCCTTGTCGGGGGTCATCATAAAGGTTTCGAATCCCATTTCTGATGCCTGTCTGGCCAGGGTGCCTATCACATCATCGGCTTCATAGCCGGGACAATCGATAACAGGAATATTGTATGCGCCGATGAGTCTCTTGATATAAGGGACCGCCTTCTTAATATCCTCCGGCGTCTCATCGCGGTTTGCCTTATATTCAGTGTACATCTTATGCCTGAACGTGGGAACAGGAGTGTCAAAGACGACAGCAATATGTGTGGGTTTCTGTTTCTGCAACACCTCCTCAAGTGTAAGCAGGAAGCCGAATATTGCCGATGTGTTAAGCCCTTTGGATGTGATCCTGGGATTTTTTATAAATGCATAATATGCCCTGAATATCAAAGCATAAGCATCGAGAAGAAATAGTTTTTTTTCAGATTTTTCGTCCATTATGCTGGTTTATTCCCGCCGTCTTGTTCCGGGAGGAGGGTTAATTACAAATTATCTTCTGCAAACCATTCTGCATACGATTTTGCAGTCTCGTAAAGTTTCAGGCTGTGCAGCATTAATCCTTCCGGCATCTCATTCATCAGCAGGTCGGCAAAGCCTGCGACCAGGTTTTCACAAGTAGGCTGATAGTTAACAACTACCATGTTGCCGAAAGTATTCTCCAGCATTTGGCGTTTGCCGCTGTCGAATTCGCTGCTGATGACAACCGAATGGTCGAATTTGTCAACGATTTTATCAAGCACGATCTTTTTTAATTCCGTAAAGTCGATTACCATACCGTTCTTGGGATTCGCCTCGTCATTCACCGGTATGCCAATTATTGTCACAAATAACCTGTAGGAGTGACCGTGGACATTACGGCATGGTCCGTCATAATTGCCGAGTAC
>JAKLIJ010000158.1 GCA_022709665.1 Bacteroidota bacterium | reverse complement strand
GAGAGAACTGAAGGGTTCTGGGTATGGGAGTTGCAGTAAGTGTAAGAGTGTCGACATTCGACTTCATCTTCTTTATCTTTTCCTTTACCGACACCCCGAACCTCTGCTCCTCATCTATGACCAGCAACCCCAGGTCCTTGAATTTCACTTCCTTTCCGGCCAGCTTATGGGTTCCGATTATAATGTCGATCTTCCCCTCACTCAGTTCCTGAAGTATCCTTTTCTGATCAGCCGGCTTCCTGTGGCGGCTTACATAATCCACTTTGCAGGGAAATCCCTTGAGCCTTGATGAAAATGTCTTGTAATGCTGAAGCGCAAGGATGGTAGTGGGAACCAGGATTGCTGTCTGCTTGCTGTCGGCGGCTGATTTGAATGCAGCCCTTACCGCTACTTCGGTCTTACCGAAACCAACATCTCCGCACACAAGCCTGTCCATGGGATGCTCTCCTTCCATATCCTCTTTCACAGCCACTGTGGCGCTCAGCTGGTCGGGAGTGTCCTCGTAAAGGAAAGAAGCTTCCAGTTCGCGCTGAAGATATGAATCAGGTGAATATGAATATCCCTGAACCGACATCCTTTCGGCATAAAGCCTGATAAGATCCTTTGCAATGTCTTTTACTCTTTTCTTCGTGTTCTGCTTAAGCTTCTGCCATGCACCCGAGCCAAGCTTGTATATCCGGGGCTCCGATTCGTCCTTCCCCTTGTATTTCGAAATCCTGTGTAGCGAGTGAATGCCCACATACAGTATGTCGTTGTCGCGGTAAACCAGCTTGATGGCTTCCTGTATCCTGCCGTTGACCTCTATCTTTTCAAGCCCACCGAACTTGCCAATACCATGATCGATATGAACAACATAATCACCCGGATTCAGACCGGTCAGTTCCTTGACCGAAATGCTTTCCTTCCTTGTGAAATAGCCCCTTATGCTGAATTTGTGATATCTGTCGAATATCTGATGGTCGGTGTAAACAGACAGCCGCAGATCATGATCGGTAAATCCGCCGTGAAGGTTCAGAAGCAGAGGCGAAAACCTGAGCCCCGGACTGATTTCAGCAAAGATGTCTTTCAGCCTGTCGATCTGCGATTGACTTTCTGAAACTATAAAGGATTCATATCCTTCAATGTCGTTGGCAGTCAGCCTGTCGGCCAGAATCCCGAAATTTTTGTTGAATACCGGCTGTGGCTCCGTGCGGAAAGCAAAGCTCTTGTCGGGCACGAAAATGCTGTTTCTTCCGAATTCGGTTGTCCGGAATTTGCCGCATTCATCAAGAAACCTTGTCCCGGTCATGATGAGGTCCTTCCTGCCGCTGGTCTGACCGGCTTCATCCCTTGCCACGATCTGCGAAAAGATACTGTTCATCTTTTCCTTTATATAGGATGCATCCTCAATCCATATCATCGATGAAGGCGGAAGGAAGTCGGTGAAAGAATCGGTGACCTCTTCTATTGAAATATCCTGTATGTTGGGAATGATTGAGATCTGTTTCCTGGGTTCTATTGAAAGCTGATCATCAGGGTTGAAAGTTCTTATTGAGTCTACATCCTCTCCGAAAAAATCGATCCTGAAAGGGTGGTCGGCTGAATAGGAGAAGACATCCACTATGCTTCCCCTTATTGCATATTGTCCCGGTTCATATACAAAGTCAACTCTTCCGAAGTTATACTCATGAAGCATTTCCTCAAGGAATTCCAGCGAAAGCCTGTCTCCTCTGGAGATGGTCAGGGTATTCTTTTTGAGATTACGGCGGCTAATCACCTTTTCCATAACTGACTCGGGATAGGTGATTATTATACCCTTTCTTTTTCCCGACGAAAGAAAGTTAAGGACTTCAGTGCGCAGAACGATGTTGGCTGGTTCCGTCTGCTCATACTGTACAGAACGTTTGTATGTTGACGGGAAAAAGAAAATAGCATCATCCCCGGTCAGAGCAGAAAGATCGTTATAAAGGTAAGCAGCATCTTCTTTTTCGGGTACCACCACAAGGTGAGTAAGCGGCGTTTTGTGATAAACCATTGCCAGCGCGATCGCTTTTGACGAGCCCGACAGGCCTTCGACGCTTATCCTTGTTGAAGTGTTTGCCCTGATGGCTTCAGTCAGGGCGGAAAGGACCGGATGACTGTGGAACAGCCCTGTTAGTTCATTTTCCTTCATCTGCAGAAATGTGGCTGCAAATTTAACATCTATTTGCGGGAAAAAAATTCATTCCTGAAAACTCATGCAGAAGATTGTTTCGATTCCGGGCAGCGACCGGACTTTCAGACTTCCTCCATGAGCCCCCATGATCTGCTTTGAAATAGTAAGCCCTATTCCTGATCCTTTCTCCTTTGTCGTAAAAAAAGGTATGAAAATCTCTTCAAGATTCTCCCCGCTTATCCCAGGACCATTGTCAACTACGCAGATCTCAGGATTAAGATTGATACCCCTCCGGGACCCAATCCGGATATTACAGGCGGGATTACCTTCATTGGCTTCAATAGCGTTCTTTATAAGATTAAGAAGCACAAGCGAGATGAGATTTTCATCACCATAAATCTCCAGGCCTGGCTCGGCATTATCGAAGAAGATCATTGTACCAGGTCCTTTTTCCAGTGAATCACTCAGAATCCTGACCCTGTCGAAGAGATCAGTCACTCTGAACAGCTTCAGTTCAGGCCGTGGAATGCGTGTGAGTTTCCGGTACGACTCCACAAAGGCCGACAATCCTTTCCCCTGTTCAACTATAACATTAAGTCCCTGGAGGGCGGTCGATATAGTCTTGTCACTGACTTCCCCGGCTGTTATGGGTGCATCGCCCTTCCTGAAAATCCTGGTCAGCGATTCGGAAAGCGATGTTATCGGAGTGATTGAATTCATTATCTCATGCATCAGCACCCTGATTAGTCTCATCCACGAATCAACCTCCTTTTCATCAAGTTCATGCTTGATATCCTGTATTGACAGTATTGTCACTTTATTATCCTCGGTTCCGTAAATCGTTGATTTCAGCAGTAGTTGCACTTCTTCATGATTTGTGTGTATCGGAACAAGTTTTCTTTCCTGCGGTTTGATATTAATAATGGTCCTGTAAAGCTTCGCATCGACCCTTTCGACCTGACGGAGATGTGTTAGCGCTTCTGTCGAGAGAAGTCTTCTGGCAGAAGTATTGGCATGATGAATAAAGCCTTTGTCATCATAGGTAATAATTCCTGTAGCCAGATGTTCGAGTATTCTGCTGAAATAGTGCTCCTGTTTTCTGATCTCCAGTTTCAGAGTTTGCAACTGCATGTTGAAAATGTTCATGCTCTGGTGCAATTCCCTGACTATACCGCTTTTGTTGTCAACAGGGAATGTGAAGCTGGAATCTTCATCAACCACTGAATCGAAGAAAAACCTGATGTTCCTGTTGGTTCTGTTCAGATATGAAACCAGACCGGAAGTGACGATTATAATGGCAAGAATGCAGATGATCGACAAACGGACGGAACGGGCCGAAAAAATGACATAACCAAGCAGGACCGAAAGCGCTGCAATCGCCAGGACTCTGATTATGATGTTCATGTATAAGTTCCTGCTTATCATTTTTTATCTTTCTTTAACCTGTTGTATAAAGTCTGTCTGGTTATCCCGAGCTGTTCGGCTGCGGCCGTAAGGTTTCCGTTATTCTTTTCAATTGCCATGGCTATCATTTTTTGCTCCATATCCCCGAGTGTCACAATTGAATCGAAAGCAATGCTTTTAGAGGCAGGTCTGAGGTAAAGGTCTTCAGGTTTTATTACAGCCGTATCGCTAAGGATAACGGCTTTTTCTATAGTGTTCTGCAGTTCCCTTATGTTCCCCGGCCACGAATAGTCCATCATTTTGTCGAGAGCCTGCTGATTAATCCTCAGATTCCCCTTGTTATACTTATTTGAATATTTCCTTAGAAAGAATTCGGAAAGCACTATTATATCCTTTCCCCTTTCCCTTAGAGGAGGCAGTTCGATATGTATCGTGTTTATACGGTATAACAGATCTTCGCGGAACAGA
>JAKLIJ010000157.1 GCA_022709665.1 Bacteroidota bacterium | reverse complement strand
TGTTAATGAGAGCCTTCGCCGGGGACAATCAGTTTGGAGCCAGTGTCGAGGATAACCGATTTTTTCCATTTATCATCGTAACCCGGCTGCATCGGGGAAGACGGATATCCATCTTCGGATGTCGAGAACCTGCCGTCTTTTTCTTTCTTGATATTACCATCGATATACTTAACAAGAAGGTATTCGCTGAGTTTCTTCCATTCAGCAAATGTATTCTGAGCAGTTCCGACAGAATATTTTGTGAGGTAATCCCGGGCTTTCCAGACATCGTTTTCGTAAAGCTTTTTGGCTTCAACATCTATTTTCGAGACAGTTTCGCTGATGTATTTTTTTTCAAGCTCTTTCTGTACCTTAATAGCATCCTCGCTCATCATGTCGTAACGAAGGTAACACTGGTTTGCAACCTGGTTGAACAACCAGAAGGCAGAAGTAGGGGAGTAGCTTACCATACTTCCGTTCCCGACCTTGAAACATTCTGGTATTTCGGTTATTCCGCAATATATCGGGTTGAAGACGGTGGTATTTGCATCGTCGACCCCGAACCAGAATATTCCGCCGATGGGATCCGGAAGCCAGTTGCGTGATTCGGCGACAAAGACGAATCCTGTCTGCTGGGTTGCAGTTGCCCTTTCGTTGCAGTAAGAGGGAGCATTCGGGTCGTCGGATACCTTCCATGTAAGCGGTCTCCATCTGTAAGGGAGGCTGAACGGACCTGCACCTATGTCTTTTCTCATGTCGAATTCAGTGCCCTCAAGATGATCGCGCATGAAGTTCATGAGATCGTAATTCGATATTTTCCTGTCCGGTTTGATCCAGAGTGGCATTCTTTTAGCGAGATCATGTCCGGATGCATATCCTTTGTACTGATCCATTTCATTGTTTACAGCCCTGAAGAATGACCATACCCTTATTTCGCAGAATCTGGCACCGTCGAAGGTGACCGGATTGAATGTATCGGAGAAGCTGAAATCCACGTCATTACCCTTAAACAAACCTTTTGTCCTTGCGAATTCAATAACGTCTTTGGCATAGACGCATTCAACAAGCGGATCGAATATTCTGCGGAGATCTCCTGAAGTGATGGCATTGCTGGTTTTCTTACCTGTGGCAATAGGGAAAGTTTGTATCCTTGCCTGATTGGCATGAGCGCTGATAAATCCGTCAGGGATCTGACGGGCTACCCATACTGCGCCCTTGTTACCTTCTCCTTTGCCTATTATTTCAAATATCCAGGCTTCGTTAGGATCAGCGATGGAAAATGATTCTCCTGAACTTGCATATCCGTACTCAGAAACAAGCTCGGAAATGACCTTGATGGCTTCTCTTGCATTTTTTGCCCTCTGAAGCGTAATGTAAATAAGGCTTCCGTAGTCCATAATGCCGGCAGGATCAACAAGGCCATCAATTCCTCCGTAGGTTGTTTCTCCTATCGACAACTGGTGTTCGTTCATGTTGCCAACCACAGAATATGTGTGTCTGACCTGAGGAATTTTTCCAAGGTATCTGCCTGTATCCCATTCATATACATCAAGCATTGCACCTTCAGGGTAATCCCTTGAGGGCCAATGATAGAGTTCCCCGTATAACACATGGGAGTCAGCTGAGTATGTAATCATAACCGAACCATTGGCAGATGCTCCCCTTGTAACGATCAGGTTGGTGCATGCCGACGATTCAGGCGTCTGGATCATCCAGACAAGGATTATTGCAATTATTGCCGTGAAAAGCTTTTTCATACGTGAGATATTTGTTTTACAGTTACACGGAATGCGTTAAAATTACCGGAAATGCAAAGGTAACAAGCCGGACAAGATTTCAAAGTGATTCAGATCATTTTGACTGCTTCGATGATTTTTTTTATCTTTTCCGCATCTGCAACTTTTCTGGTAAATTCGGGTATTCCCGCCTGGCTGCCCATTGAAATTCCCTGACGCCGAAAGATCATTTCACTATCTATCTCTGTTCTTGCTGTAAGATGCAATTCCTTTGCCCCTGTAGCCCTGACTATCTGAGCTGCGTTTGTTTCGTCAATTCCTCCGCCAGGCATAACTATCAGTCTTCCTTCGGCCTGGATGATCAGCTGCCTGATCAGTTCAAGGCCATCCTGAGCCTTGTTATGGTGTCCGGATGTCAGCAGCCGGGAAGCTCCGGTTGTAATAACATCCTCCAGTCCTCTGACCGGATCCCTGCACATGTCGAATGCCCTGTGAAAGGTTGCGTTCATGGGGTATGCGAATTCAAAAAGTCTGGCAGTTCTTTCAATGTCGATATCGCCTCCGGGTAAAAGAATTCCGGTAACGATTCCGTCGATCCCGTTTTCGCCGCACAGATCAATATCTCTCCTCATTATGTCGTATTCGAGGTCGGAATAAAGAAAATCCCCTCCTCTGGGCCTGATCAGGACATGGATGGTTAAGCTCAGGTTGCTTCTGGCGGAAGTAATCATTCCGTATCCTGGCGTTGTACCGCCTTCGCTCAGATTATCGCACAGTTCTATCCTGTCAGCACCGGCTGTTTGTGCGTTGAGTGCCGAACTTATACTGTCGACACATATTTCAAGCTTTAACATCATGTGTAAAAATAAAAGGGGATATTAAAAGTAAGAATATTTTAAGTATAATTGTGAATCTAAAAACTATATCTGATGAAACCGACACTTTTAGTTCTTGCAGCCGGAATGGGCTCACGTTACGGAGGTAACAAACAGCTTGATGAAGTTGGCCCTTCGGGTGAGACAATTATCGATTATTCTATTTATGATGCAATCCGTGCGGGTTTTGGCCGCATCGTCTTTGTAATCCGCAGGGATATAGAGGAACAGGTAAAGGAAAGATTTGTTGAAAGGCTGCAGGGCAGGATTGAAGTGGATTATGTCTTTCAGGAGATCACAAATCTGCCGGAAGGTGTAAAAGTTGCTCCCGACAGGGCAAAACCCTGGGGCACGAGTCATGCCATCCTGGTTACAAAAGATAAGATCAGGGAGCCGTTCGGTGTAATTAATGCTGATGATTATTATGGAGTCGATTCATTTAAGATACTAAGGGATTTTCTTGTAAACGACAATGATCCGAACAACTACTGCATAGTGGGTTACAAACTTGGAAATACTCTGTCCGATCATGGGCATGTAAACAGGGGGGTGTGCAAAGTTGACGAGAAAGGATTTCTTAGTCACATTGTTGAAACAAGGCAGATAGAAAAGACAAGGAACGGCGCCCTGGCTCCCGGAACGAACGGAGATCCGGTGGTTTTTACCGGCAATGAAGTAGTATCAATGAACCTGTGGGGTTTCAAGACTTCGTGTTATGATTTTCTTGAAAAAGAATTCAGAAGTTTTATCGATCAACATGGAATGGATCCAAAGTCGGAACTCGACATACCGACTTCTGTCGACAGGTATGTTAAGAACGGCCAGATTACGATTCAGATACTTATGAGCAATGAGCGCTGGTTCGGTGTTACATACAGGGATGACAAACCTTTCGTGGTTGAAAGTATAAAGAAGATGATAAGAAAGGGTATATATCCTGCCAGGATATATTCTTAAGTCACCATACAAATTTCAGATCGAGTGAACTCTCATTGTCGCAGTTGTCCTTAACCTTCAGCGATAGTGTGTGACTTGTGCCCTTACGGATTCTTGCTTCATCGAAGTTGTGTATAAGTACATTGTTCTTCTGATCATATTCAAATAACGCCCATTCACCGTCGATAATTGGTTCGTACGACTTTATCCCGGAAAGGTCATCGTTTATTTTTACTCTCAGGCTGGTCCTGCCGGAAAGGTTTGCTCCTGATGAGAAACCATTTGGAGTGATCCCCGGAGGGACTGTGTCGAGACCTATGAAAAATGTTCCGAATGTTCTTGGACTGGCAGTAATGAATCCCTTATCCCGGGAACTTGATACCGGGCTCTTTCTTCCCATTTTGTCAAGCTGAATAATAAGCAGTTTTGATTCCCCGGAAGCAGGAATTTCTTTGGGTCTCAATGAAAGACTGTACGATTTGTGCAATG
>JAKLIJ010000156.1 GCA_022709665.1 Bacteroidota bacterium | reverse complement strand
TCATACCCTAAGACCTGATCCGGGTAATGCCGGCGGAGGGAAAAAATGCACCCGGTATAGCTTTAATTGTTTGGAAATGAAAAGATCATTCATTCTTCTTTTGTTCCTGTTTTTGCCGGGGTCCTTTATGGTTCATGTCACAGGCCAGAGCATCGGAGGCAAGGTAACTGACCTCAACGCCCAACCCCTCGTTGGAGCAAGCGTTGTTATCGAAGGAACCTTTTCAGGTGTCCACACCGGTGACGGCGGTACATATCAGCTCAGCGGACTAAAAGACGGAAATTACACCGTGAGGTATTCATTCATTGGCTATGAACAACAGGTCAGGAAGATAAATGTAACCGGTGATGTGGTGGAGAATGTGAGCCTCAGGCCGGCAGCAATCATTACAGACGATGTAATAATAAGCGCTACAAGGGCAGGTGAACAAACACCGCTTGCTTATACAAATGTGACAGGGGAAATATTGGAAAAGAAGAACTCCGGACAGGGATTACCTTATCTCTTAAGTCTTACCCCTTCATTTGTTGAGACATCGGAATCGGGAAACGGAATAGGATATACCAGTCTGAGAATCAGAGGAACCGACGCTTCGAGGATCAATGTGACGATAGACGGCATACCTCTTAATGATCCTGAATCACAGCAGGTATTCTGGGTGGACCTTCCTGATCTGGCTTCCTCTGTCGATAATATTCAGGTTCAGCGTGGGGTAGGGACTTCATCAAATGGTGCAGGAGCGTTCGGGGCTTCAATAAATATCCAGACCAAAGGCATTGAAAACGAACCCTTTGCAGAGATCAATTCTGCAGCTGGTTCTCACGGGACCTTCAGGAACAGCATCACAGCCGGAACCGGATTGCTCAAAGAACGCTTCGCATTCCAGATGCGCTGGTCTGACCTTCGAAGCAACGGCTTTATAGCCAGAACCGGGTCGGAGCATAATTCAGCCTTCTTCAGCGCTCTCTACCGCACGGGAAAATCACTTGTAAAGGCTAATGTCATACTTGGAAAGGAAAAAACAGGAATCGGCTGGTGGGGAGTCCCCGGAGAAATGCTTAATATCGACAGACGCTACAATCCGGCAGGGGAATATACAGATGATAACGGAGATGTGCATTATTATGACAATGAAACGGATAATTACACCCAGAACCACTACCAGCTGATCTTCAGCCGGAAGATGAATGAAAATTTTTCCCTGCATTCCGCCCTTCACTATACTTATGGCAAAGGCTACTATGAGGAGTTCAGGGAGGATGCAAAGTACAGCAATTATGGTCTTCCGCAGACGACAATAGGTGGTATTACCCTGGATGAGACCGACATGGTTCGCAGGAAATGGATGTCGAACGACTTTTACGGGCTGGTGTGGTCGCTCAACTACAGGAAGGACAGGATGGACTCAAAGATCGGCGGCGGTTTGAATCTCTATTCTGGCGACCACTTCGGCAGGATAATATGGATGAGGTATCCCGGATCATCAGAGAACAACTATCAGTGGTATTTCAACAATGGCGAAAAAAAGGAAGCAAGCCTTTATGCTAAGGTAAATTATTCATTGACAGAAAAGCTTTCTGTCTTTGGCGATCTTCAGTACAGGTTTGTCGGCTATTCACTGAGAGGAGAAGACGACGATCTGAAGGATATAGGGCAAAATCATACATTCAACTTTTTCAATCCCAAGGCAGGACTCTTTCTCAGACTTTCTTCAGGGCAGGAGGCCTTTCTGTCAGTGTCGGTTGCCAACAGGGAACCCACCCGCACCGATTTCAAGGAAGCCTCGGGCGATAATGAGGCCACACCCAGGCCCGAAAGCTTGTTCGACTTTGAAGCAGGATATGTTTTAAAATCTGCCCGAACCTCAGCCGGAATCAACCTGTACGGGATGTTTTACCGCGACCAGCTGGTCCCGACGGGAGAATTATCCAATGTGGGCTATTCCATAATGACCAACGTTGAAAAAAGCTATCGCATCGGCGCCGAGTTAACTGCCGGCTTCAGACCTGCAGACTTTATGGGACTGGATATGAGCCTTACCCTGAGCAGCAACAGGATTGTGAATTTTGTGGAACATTATATAGACTACAATACGGCCGACTGGTCGGAGGAATACAAAAGCCACTACCTGGGTGATGTTGATATCGCCTATTCGCCTTCGATTATCGGAAGCAGCGATCTTTATACAGACATCCTTGCTCCGCTGAAAGTGCATTTTATTACGAAGTATGTCGGGAAGCAGTATTTCGACAACACAATGAACGTCGAAAGGATGCTCGACCCGTATCTTGTCAATGATTTCATGGTCGATTTTATGCCCGTGGTAAAAAACCTGAGGGGCGCAAGCCTTCAGCTCCTTGTAAGCAATATCTTCAATGCCCGTTATGAGAGCAATGCATACGGCGGAAACTGGTTTGAAGACGGGCAGGAACTTACCTGGGCTTATTATTTCCCACAGGCAGGAACAAGTTTTATGGTGAGACTGGGACTGGAATTTTAATGATATGGCCGTGACCGACTGGATAATGAACAACTGGCTGGAAGTTTTTGGAGCTGTTTCCGGAATTATATATGTATTCCTTGAGATACGGCAGAACATCTGGCTGTGGCCGGTGGGAATAGTAACAAGTGCAGTCTATATAATAGTCTTTTTTACAAGCAAGTTCTATGCTGATATGAGCCTTCAGGGTTACTATCTGGCGATGAGCTGCATCGGATGGTACTGGTGGTTAAGAGGCGCAGGGCAAGGGGCACAGGGCGCAGGGCACAGGGCGCAGAACGAAGAACAAAAAACGGGGGGACTAAGGGACGAAGAGACTGAGAGACTAAAAGTGACAAGGCTAAAACCGGTAACCGGTTTACTACTCACCTCTGTGTTCATTCTGTTGTATGCCGGTACATGGTATATTCTGTCGCGGTTTACCGATTCACCGGTGCCTGAATGGGACTCTTTTATCACATCCCTGTCGGTTATAGCCACCTGGATGCTGGCCAGGAAGGTCTATGAGCACTGGTACCTCTGGATAGCTGTTAATGCTGCATCGGTAATGATCTTCATTGCAAGGGGACTTTATCCGACGGTAATACTATATTGCGTATACCTTGCAATGTCTTTTGCCGGTCTTAAGGTCTGGAAGAAATCCATTTCTGAAGAACCGCGGGCCGTACGCCGCGAGCCGCACGCCTCTTAAGAGCATACAGCCACTTAGCTGACAGACCGTAATATAAAACTCCTTACTTGATTTTCCTGCCGATTGCCTCTGCCACTTTTCTCAGACTTGCCATCAACTGGATGAAGTCCTCGGGGCCCAGCGACTGGTATCCGTCGCACAGAGCTTCGTCAGGTTTGTAGTGTACTTCCATAATCAGACCGTCGGCTCCGGCTGCAACAGCTGCCCTGGCCATGTCAGGCACCAGCCAGCTGTGACCTGTCCCGTGACTCGGGTCGACAATGACAGGAAGATGCGATATGTGCTTAAGCATGGGAACTGCGCTCAGGTCGAGAGTGTTTCTTGTAGTAGTTTCAAAAGTACGGATGCCGCGCTCGCATAATATCACCTGATCGTTGCCCTGACTGAGAATATACTCAGCGGCAAGAAGAAATTCTTCGATAGTGGCCATCATTCCCCTCTTCAGAAGAACAGGTTTATGTGACAACCCGACTTCCCTGAGCAGAGGGTAATTCTGCATGTTGCGCGAACCGACCTGAAGCATGTCGGCCTGTTCTGCAACAAATTCAACCTGCCGGGTATCCATTACCTCTGTTACGAAAGGGACGCCATTCTCACAGCTTATTTCCTTTAGCATTAATATCCCTTCCTTACCTAAGCCCTGGAAACTGTAAGGCGACGACCTTGGCTTGAAAGCCCCGCCCCTGAGCACCGATGCACCTCCGGCTTTTACTATCCTGGCTGTACTGGTAAGTTGTTCATGGTTCTCGACTGCACAGGGACCGGCAATTATTACCACTTCGTTGCCACCAAAGATTATTTCTCCTGCCTTCACCTTCGTGGGATAGGATCTGGTCTTCCTGTTCACGAGAGGAGGTATCGAACATCCTGCGCCGGGGGAATCACTGTAAAAGTCTGTCGCCATCAAAATTTCAA